>DAVZGU010000001.1:0-28384 GCA_052274215.1 Clostridium sp.
TCTATTCAAGTTTGAAAACTCTACTAAATAAAGAGTGCTTTTTTCAGCGGCCTCTAAAAATACTGTGGCTTTTTTTGTTCCATATAATGGGTATGGCAACGATTCGTGCAAAAAACTAATGGGACAGAAATTCCCGTTACATAAACTATAATTTACAAAGGATTAAATTGATAGTTTGTTGAATATTGATTATATGAGGATTTAAATTATGGGTATTTTACCAAAATAAAATTAACTTCTGCCTTAACTGTAATGAGAAGTTAATGTGAAATATTTACTTAGTAAAAGATTAAAGATGGAGGGTTTGTTATGAAAAGCAAGTCAAAGACTATTGCCGCATTTATTATTTTTTGTATAATATTAAGCTTAATTATTAGTATTTCTATAATTAAATTTTCAAATGGTCATACTTTCACATTTATGAGTGCGGAAAAGAGTTCTTCAAGCAGAATGAAAGTTTCGTATAGATATTTTAATGGCACCGATACACGCAAAATTTCTTTGAAAGATAGTGAAACACTAAAAATCGACTTCATAAGTGAGGTAAAGGAAGGTAAACTAGTTATAAATATTCTTGATAAAAATGATAAAATTTTAAAAACATTTGATAGTAATGCTAAGGGAAATGAAGATATAAAAGCAACTTCAGACGGAGAATATACAATTAAAGTTGAAGGTTATAAAACTCGTGGAAGCTATGAGGTTAATTGGAGCAAATAGCATTTTGCAACTTGTATTTTATTATATAAGAACTATAAATTAATTAAGAAGGTAGTGGTAAATATGCAAAAATGGGGTACGGCAACCATTCATGTAAAATAGGGCCACTTCCCATTTTATGTAATGGCTTAAGGCTTTTTCATTTATTATTGTGCGACAAGAGTAAAAAAATGCTCTTGTTTTATTTTTTTTAAGAGCACCATAAACGACCGTTTATGGGAGAAGTTATTTATTTTAATAGCAAAACCAATTAATGCGTAGTTAAGCGGTACCATAACATAGTACTATAATCAAAGTAACAATATATACATCATAAAGCCTTTATGGTACTATTTTATAGCTATAAAATTAAAGGAGGTTCAAAATATGCTAGTAGGTTATGCAAGAGTTAGTACAGAAAATCAGAGTTTAAATAGGCAATTGGATCAATTAAAGGAGTTAGGATGTACAAAAATTTTCAAAGAAAAGATTTCAGGTACTAAAACTAATAGAGTGCAGCTTGAAAAAATGATTGAGCAAATACGTGAAGGTGATATTATTGTTATAACTGAGTTAGCGAGATTAAGCAGAAATACAAAGGATCTATTCAGATTAATGGATATTATTGAAAAGAAAGGTGCCAATATAAAATCTATTAAGGAGAATTGGGTTGATACAACTACGCCACAAGGAAAATTTATGTTTACTATATTTGCAGGAATAAGTCAATTTGAAAGAGACCTTATATCAGAAAGAACTAAAGAAGGACTTGCAGCTGCTAGAGCTAGAGGAAAGAAAGGTGGTCGTCCTAAGATTTATTCAACTGAGAAAATAGATTTAGCTATAAAAATGTATAATTCAAAAGAGTATAGTCTTTCTGAAATAACAGCTTTAACTGGTATAAGTAAAACATCATTATATAGATTTATTGCAAGTAGATCTAATACTTAATACATATTAATTTTAATTTTAGGTTGTACGAGGAGGTTTAATTTTGACTAATATTACAGAAACAGCGTATCCAAAAA
This sequence comes from Clostridium sp., assembly GCA_052274215.1. GTDB lineage: Bacteria > Bacillota > Clostridia > Clostridiales > Clostridiaceae > Clostridium_AD. The sequence continues at coordinate 1,728 of DAVZGU010000001.1, forward strand.
TAAGTATATTTATGAGAATTTATCTGTTGAAACTATAGAAAGTATTAATAACCTTTTTAATATCGAAATCAATAATACATATTCACCATGGAGTTTATTAAAAGAAGAACCAGGAAAGCCATCCCATAAAAATTTAAAAGAAATAATTCTTCATTATCACATGCTAAAGGCATTTAAAATAAATGAAACTATACTTTCATCCATTCCAAATATAAAAATTAAGCACTTTGCAGAAGAAGCGAAGACTTTAAATGCAGCACAAATGAAAAAATTAGAAACATATAAAAGATATACATTAGCTGTATGTTTTCTAAAACAAAATATATCAAGTATGCTTGATGATCTTGGTGAAATGTTTATAAAACTTGTAAAGAGTAGTCAAAACAAAGCAAAAGAAAAACTCGATGAATATAAATTAGCTAATTCTAAAGTCGCAGATGATTTAATATTAACACTAAAAAATTTCTTAACAGCATATAAAAGCCCAGGAACGAGTGAAGAAAGGCTTGGAGCTATAGGAACCATTTTAGAAAATAATAATATTGGAGAAATTATTGAAAAATGTGATAACCATAATGCTTATTCAGGTAATAATTATTATCATTTTTCTTGGAAATGCTTAAAGGGTAATAGGTCTGTACTATTTAAGCTTTTAGATTCTATCGAATTATATTCAACTACTCAAAATAAATCCATAGAAGTTGCAATAGAAACTATAAAAAAATACAGGTGTTCAAATAAACTTGAATATATAGAGTTACGTGAGGAGCAGCTAGATTTATCCTGGGTAAATGATCAGTGGTGGAAATTACTAACTGGATATACAACTAGAAAAGATTACCCGGAAAAAATAGAACGTAGAAATTTTGAAATTTGTGTATTATATGAGATAATGTGCGAGCTAAAATCAGGAGATTTATGTATAAAAGATAGTGATGTATACTCCGATTATAGAGAACAGTTAATATCTTGGGAAGAATATCATGCAAATATATCTTTATTTGGAGAACAAGTTAATATTCCTGTTGAAGGAAAATCTTTTGTTGGATTTGCTAAAAATAAACTAGAACAGATATCTCTTAATGCAGATAAAGCTTTTCCGGATAATGAATACTTGAGGATTGAAAAAGATGTACCTATTCTTTCGAGGCTTAAAAAGAAAAAACAACCTGAAAATTTAAGGTTAATTGAATCTTTATTAGCAGAAAAATTGCAACCAGTAAATATCCTTGATATTTTATCAGATACTGAACAATGGCTTAATTGGACAAAGCCTTTTGGACCTATTTCAGGCTTTGATTCTAAGCTAGAAAACCCTATAGAACGTTATATAATCACAAGTTTTTGCTATGGATGTAATCTTGGTCCAACTCAAACATCAAGATCATTAGAGGACTTAAATAGAAAGCAAGTAGCTTGGATAAATCAAAGACATATAACAGAAGAAAAACTAGATAAAGCCATTAATAGAGTAATAAATGCTTACAATTGTTTTTCATTACCTAAATATTGGGGAACTGGTGAAAGAGCATCCGCAGATGGCACCAAATGGGATTTATATGAAAAAAACCTTATATCTGAATATCATATTCGTTATGGTGGGTATGGCGGAATAGGGTATTATCATGTATCCGATTTATATATAGCTTTATTTAGTAGTTTTATTCCTTGTGGAGTTTGGGAAGGCGTTTATATATTAGATGAAAATATTAAAAATGAGTCTGATATACAGCCGGATACATACAACGCTGATACACAAGGTCAAAACACAACAATATTTGGACTTTCATCCTTGCTTGGAATAAAATTAATGCCAAGAATAAGGAATTGGAAAGATCTAACCTTTTTTAAAGCTGATAAAACTTGCACCTATGAGCATATAGAAAGCATTTTTTCAGATGAAATTGATTGGAAGCTTATAGAAACATATTTGCCTGATATGTTAAGAGTGGCTCTTTCAATAAAAATGGGTAAAATAACCCCTTCAACAATTTTAAAAAAATTATTTAATTATAGCAAGAAAAATAAGCTGTATCAAGCTTTTAAGGAACTTGGAAGAGTTGAAAGAACATGCTTTTTATTACAATACATATCTGATATAAATATTAGAAGAACGATACAAGAATCAACTAATAAAAGTGAAGCATTTAATGGATTTATTAAGTGGTTGTTTTTTGGTGGTGAGGGTGTTATTGGTCAGAATGACAGATCAGAACAAAGAAAAGTAATTAAATATAATCATTTAGTTGCTAATTGTGTTATATTTTACAACGTATATAATATGTCTATGGCTATTGAAAAACTTATAAAAGAAGGCCATAAAATAGATAGTACCATGTTATCACTTCTATCTCCATATATAAATCAACATATTAATAGATTTGGTAGGTATAGTTTAGATAAAGAAAGAGCTGCACCAGAATTGAATTTTAATATTGATTTACTAAAAGAAGCTTAATAACTATAGATTTATAGGGGCCATTTTACAATATTTTCAATGTGGCCCTATTTTACATGAATGGTTGCCGTACCCCAAAGCTACTGGACACAAGAAAATAATAGAATTAGTGCTCTAAAATATGTATTTGAAGTAGAACTTCAATGGAGCATTGATGACATTAAAGAAAAGCTAGACTGGGAGATAATGAAGAAGCAAGGAGTATACACGTTACATTCTTATTACCCAAGCATACACCGTATATGTAATGTGTTATATCCCGGTATAATAAATCCTTGGGAACTAAGACATGCTGAGGTATCAGACTACTTTTGGCAGGATATAAACAATAGAAAAAATGCAGTAAAATGGTTAGTTCAAGAAAAATTAAAACTAAATCATACACAAATTTCTAGCAGACTAAAAAAAGAACATTTTTCACAGTATGGTCTAACTGAGTTGTTTTCTAATCAGTATAATCGTTCAGTGAAAAAAGCCATAAATGAGGTTTTTCCAGAGAGTGAAGGATAGAATGAATTTTCATTTTTTTTTCTTCATCTAGACATAATTATTTGTGTTACATAAAATAAGTTCATGGATACAACTAAGTTGAGGTTAGTTAAGGCTAGTTAAGAATTTAATTAAGGTTAGTTAAGCATTTAATCAAGGTTAGCTAATCATTTGATTAAGTCTAATTAAGATTTAACTAAATTTAATTAAGACTAGTTAAGCAATTAATTAAGTAGTAAAAGAACCATAAAGCAATTATATTATTTCAATTTAACGACGACTAGGAAGTCTTTAAATTTGTCCAAAGCAACAAGTTCCATTTTGAGGTGCAAACAGAGCTAAATTTTTTTAAGTTATTTAAAAATCACAGGCATTTAAACATAAGTAGTTACACTGTTATTTTTCATGTGCCAAATAGGAATTGACCCATCACCAAAGTCAAAAATTATATACCCATTTTATAGAAAGCTATTTTAAATTGGGTATAAAAAAACAACATCATGCGATTTGGTAAGTATGATAAGGTTAAAACCCTATACCTTCCGTTGCTATGTATATTGTTTAAATTAAGTATAACAAATTTCACAAAAAAATGTAAACAAATTTTTATGAAAATTTGGTTAATGAGTGAATTTTAAATTCACTATTTTAATGAAAACGTGAGCTTTATTATGTATGGTTTTAAAGTTTTTACCACGAGTGGTATTTGATGGGATCATTATGGAAATAAGAAGCAACCTTTAAAAACATGCATGTGTACATATATGTAAACATTAATGTTTGTATATGTGTTTTCTTAACTGTAAATAAATTTGAGGATAAAGTTGTAAATATGTATTGTTATATGCTATTCTATTATTAAAAACAGAAATGTAAATTTATATAGAAAAGCGAGGAATAAGTAAATGAAAAAAATTGCAGTTCTTAATAACAAAGGTGGCGTAGGTAAAAGCACCGTATCTGTTCAGCTAGCACACGGGCTAGCAAAATTAGATTTTAAAGTTTTACTTATAGATTTAGATGGTCAAAATGACTCTTCTTTGTTTCTAGGGAAAAATGAAAAAGATTATAAGAAAACATTTTATGATCTTATTGATAGAAGAAATCCGGCAAAAATTGAAGACTGCATTATTAATGCTAGAGAGGGTCTTGATCTGCTACCCAATAAACATATAGAAGAAATAAATGCAGAATTTCATAGAGAAGCTAGAATTGATTTATACCTCAGCGAAAAACTTAAGGGACTTGAGCAACTTGGATATGATTATGTAATTATAGATTGTGGTCCACAACGAACAAAGGTTAATGATGCAGTGTTATGTTATGTGGATCATATAATTATGCCGGTTCAAGTTGAAGCAGCATCTGTAAGAGCTATTGGTAACATTTATGAATATCTTAGTGATTTAAGATTAAGTCCTGATATGATTGCTCTTGTAATTCCAAATATGTTTGATAAAAGAACAAAGGATGCAAAAGAAAATCTTGATTTTTTAAAGGAGTTTTTCTCGGATAGAGATATTGTAACAGAACCAATTCATAGAAGAGTAAAAATCACAGAAGCTGGCAAACTGGGTAAAACTGTTTTCGAATATGATGAAGAAGCTGCCACGCAATTTTTTAAAGTTTTAGAAAGGTTGGTGAAAGCAATTGCCTAATCCAAAAGAACAAAATAATTTTGAAAAATTAAAAATTGAAATGCTTGCGAAAAAAAGGCAAGCAGAAGAAAATAAAAATGCTAAAAAAAACATCGTAAGTCCTAATGATATAAATGTTTCAAATACTGTAAATGAAAATGTAAATAAAAGTGTAAACAAAAGTGTAAACACTAAGAATCAAGGCGTTATAACCATTGCAAAGAAAAAAAATGAAGAAGATAAACTAATTAGAGCAACTTATTATGTTCGAGAAAGTCAGAATAAAAATCTTAATAAATTAGCTGAAATGACCGGTAAAGGGAAAAATGAAATTTTAAGAGAATTGCTTGATTCTGCTTTAAGTATGATTAAAGTGGTTGAAGAATAAAAAGGACCTATAGGGGTAGCGTCATCATTTCCGAAATGTTGGCGCTACCCCAGTATAATAATACATTCATTGTAGATTACCCAAAAAGCCACAGTGAAAATACTGTGGCTTTTTTGGTTCCATATAACATCTTATTATATTGTATGCTTTTTTTGTTTTGAAACAGCAAATTTTTTAATTTGTATCTGAAGAGTTGGAGTATAATGCAGAAATGGAAATATACATTAGTTTCTGGTTTAGCATTTTTGAATCTTTTGTATAGGGACTTATTCCTCCTATTTTAAACAATCCATTTATTGAATCCGTTGCCAATGAATATTCCTTCATAAAATCACCATATACAATTGACTTTGAAGCATCTACTTTTTCTATAGCATTTTGTACTGGATTTAATATTCTTTCTTCAATTATAGAAGGATTCTTAAGCAAAGTGTCTACGCTAACATTGCTTGAAAAGTGCTTGCTATCTACTTTATCTGTATTATTTGGCTTAGTGGCATCTAATTTTCCATAATCGAGAGTTATATCAATACCCTTAGACAATATAATACCAGTTTTACCATCAGAATTTTTTCGCTCAATTATCTTATCACCGACTATGTTATTCTCTTTATTTTGATTCATAAGACTTCCCAAATTATTTAATAATTCTTCGGCCTTCTTTTCAATTTCCGACTTGTCATTCTCACTCGCATCAGAATTTGCGTATTGTTTTGATAATTCTTTAAGTTGATCGCCTATATCTTGTATATTGTCTAATCCGACCTTTTTTTCTTGTAAAATTGACATTCCACTTTGACTCTGTTGTTCTGAATTATTACTACGTGATAATTGACTATTCATATTCCTTATTTTCTGTTTCATAGGCTCATCTAAAATTGCATTTTTGTTATTAGTAATAATATTGTTATTTAGTACTTTTTGAAGTTGCTGGTTTTTACTGTTATTTATATATGGATTTGTTATATTTCCGATAATCATTTTTTATTTCTCCTTTCAAATAAAGTCCATAACTTTTCAGTTTTATTCTAACCGAATAAATTTAAAAGTTATGGACTTTATTGTATACAATCTACTTAAAATCAAATTTCTAATTATGCACATAAATACTGGTAAGATTAGATTTAACATCTGACCATACGTTATAATCTACTTCATATGTACCATGACCTACTTGCCCATAACCGTTTTCATCTACATTTGTACCATTATCTATATACGCATTTACTGCAAAATAGCCCATTCTACTAAGGCTATGCCCATAAATAATTGTAGAATAGTATCCTAATGAATCAGTGTTTAATCTAGCATACACATAACTCTGATCACCTGAATCAACTTTTATCCATATTAACGCATTTACTAATGGAGTTCCATCACTTGATTTTGCATATCCACTAACTAAACTTGAACCACCTGCAGATATACTGCTATTGCTTACACTTGCAGTTAATGTCGCTAATGCTACCGCGGATACAACCGAACCTGAATTAGCACTTGTTCCAGTAGCTATAGACTTGTTTATATTGTTTGAACTAGTGTTACTTGCAGCAAATGTTGGTGTTGAAGATATTAGCATAGTAACTAGTACCCCTAAGGTTAATAGATTAATTTTTTTATTTTTCATTTTTACACACCCCTTTTTATTATTATATTTTATATTATCGAGTTAAAAGGTAATAACTTTAGATTTTGTTAAAAAGTGGTTAAAGATAAAGAATAAATATATAAAATTATTTCAATAACCTTGAATATGAGACTATTTTTAGGTAATAAAATTACCTATATTAATTTATAGGTGTGATTTCTTTTGTTTTTTTATATTTAATAACTAAGCTATTAATCCTGTGAAAGTAACACAATGGTAATTGAGTTACTTTCACTTTGAGGCTATTGCCTATTCCTTTAAAATTTCAATTTAAATGTAACATAATGTGTTGACTCTTTACTTTGAATGTATTACAAATCAGTCTTAATATAATAATAAGACTCCGCAGTCAAAGGCTGGTCCACATCATATTTTTTTCTTCATTCTTCATACGAAAATCCAATGTGGCACAAGCTCTTTCACTGCTCTAGGTCCCAAATGAAACTTTGGACAATCTTACTCACTACCTAGAAGTAAACTACTCTATTAAGGTCCTAACCATTTATCATTCTATTTAGTATTAGTAGCAGTCAGTAAACTAGTCCAAAGCAAATGAAATACTCCCCCTTCCCCCAGGGGAAACAAGTCCTACTGCAATGCAGTAGGACCTGTTTTTGTCTTCGTAATACTAATATTAAAAAAAATCTACATGTTTTAAAGATAGATCCTCGCTTTGCTCGGGTGGAAAATGGACAGGTTTTTCACCTCAGCCTGTCAGAGCAGTGACCATATTCCGAGAATTTAGAGTTTCAAAAAAATAAATTTATAATATAGGTCAGAAACTCGTCCATTTTTCACGGCAAATAGACAGGCTTACCCGCCACTTCGTCCCTCAGTAGCTGGGCTCGTCCATTTGCCCACAGTTTACAAGGTTTAAAAAAATAGTTAGTCTTTGTGGTTTCCCTTTGGGACCTAATATTGATGTTATTATATTAAATATATTTTATGAAACATTATAATAATTATTTAATGTTAAATATATTACTATTATAGTTACTGCTAGTATAGAGTATTTTGAAGGACAAGTTCTGGGCACGTATACCGTCACCCCAAAAAGAACAAGCTTCAACATAAGAAGCTCTAAGCTTCCCATTGTTTTCGTCCCTCAACCACTTGGAAACTAAGAGCTTCTAATGATAAAGCAGGTCCTTTTTTTGGTACCCGACGGCGTGCATCGATTCTATTTAAATTTTAATTCTTCTTAATTTAATCATCCTATATAATTAATCAAAAAAACCTTAGATTTACGCAGCCCTTTAGATAAAGCTCGCTCCAGCCACCACCACCGCGACCTTTACCGAAAGGGCACTATTATTCATAGAAGGTTCCAAAGAGCATAAACAAGCATTCCATTTCTTCGCTTACAAGGCGCTCGTAAGCGGAACGTTTATCCAGGCGAGCTCAATTAATCTAAAGACCCGTGGCTCGATAAATTTCTAATACGAAATTTAACGACCCACTAGAATCTAAAAATATAACAAGTTAGATCCTCGCACGCATATATAGTTTAATCATACCGTTTAATCTAAATACGTACACCGCCGATGGACAAGCCCAGGGCTTGGCCACCTTGAACAAGTTGAGATGAACCTACAACTAGTTCAAGGTGGCTAGAACTATGATACGTAAGGGTTAGATGCTTATTAAATTTTATTTAATAAACTGATTTTTAGTAGTACATTTATGATAAAATTAAAAGTATACTAGAGTAGTTTAAAAGTATACTAGAGTAGTTTAAAATTAAACCTAAATAGTGAGGGGTAGGAAGATGAGTAATCCAAAAAAAATAGACTTGCCAATAGAAGAATTAAAAAAAATTACTTTGGCGATAAATGAAAATACAATAGCTAATAAAAGTAGAAGTAAAGAAGATAAAATTACAACAGATAAATTTATAAAACAGTTTGGAATAAATAGAAAAAACTTTTCAGAAACAATTAAGGATACAAGTATAAAATATAATAAATCAACTTTTTTTTATGATATTGGAATTAGTGGGAAAGTAAACTTTCTAACTACAAAAATAAACCTAGAAGAAGTAAACAAAAGTAGTGAAAAAATAAACTATAGTAAACCATTGAAAAATCAAGAGGTATACCAAAAAACTACCGAAAGTAATCTAGAAGATACTAAAATAATACCAATGAACACTTTACAACTACCATCTGAATTTAAAGAGATTTTATCTTTAACAGGAGATCTGAAAGAAATGTTAGGTTGGTATAGAAAACAAACTAACACAAATATAATTGAGCTCCCAGAGCTTAATATAAATAACCCTAAATTAAATGGAGAAGTAGTTACTAGAAGTTTCAAAATGTATAAAGAAATAGCAGAAGAATTTTCAAAGTTTGCTGAAAATAGAAAGGAAACACAGAAGGATCTTATTTCACTAGCATTAGTGGAGTTTGTAAACAAATATAAACGATAATTTGATAGGAGATGGTTACATATTATAAAAACTTGAAATTATAGGTAATTCATAGTAGAATTAAATCATATAAAATTACAAAAAACAAAATAATAATACAATTATTTACAAACAAAAAGTAATCAGGGTTTATATATATTCAAAAAATAAAACAACTCTTGAATAGTAAAAGTTTGGACGCTTTAATTCAAGAGTTTGATAAAACCTGATAACTTCCCAAATAGGAAAGTTATATCTTTAAATATTTTATTTAATTTATATACTTAGTTTAATATATCTGTTAACAATAGTCAAGATATGTATAAGTTAAATAAAGTATTTAAGTGGTATAATACAGCACTCTTATTTGGGTTACTAAAAAATAGGAGGGCTTTTTTATGTTGGCCGAGAAAATACACATTGAGGGCTATAGTGAGATTATAAGAAATCTAACTATAGTGCCAATAGATGCTGTGGTTAATAGTTCAGAGGTATCACAAGCACAAATGCAAATAAATCTTTTACATGAAAATGATGATGGATACATAACTATAGCCCTTAAAAAAGATAATAACTGGATACAGCATCACTACAAAGTGGACGAGCTTAAAGAAAATATAAGCAAGGTTATAGGCGTAAAGGATGCAAATATATATTTAAGTCCTAATTCTTTTTATAAACCTATGAGGCGTATAGAAAATATAAGAAAATTAAATTCACTGTTTATAGATTTAGATTATTATACATTGGATCAATATAAAGGGTTATCCTCAGAACAGATTATATGGCTACTCGAGAAAGATTATTTTAAGAAGTCTGTTCCACCACCTAGTTTTATAGTTATTTCAGGCCGAGGCATAGTTATTTATTGGCTTATAGAGCCAGTACCATATATGGTTCTTCCTCTTTGGAACGCAGTACAAAAATTCTTCCTAGAGAAGCTAAAAGAAATAGGTGCTGATGCTAAATCAATCGATGCAGCTAGAGTATCTAGACTCTCAGGTACTACCAATCAAAAAAATGGACAAGCAACTGAGATATTAGTTTTTAATGAGGAAAGATATACGCTTCGCGATATTCAAGAGAATTATCTACCGGAGCTAACTGACTATGTTAAAAATCCAAGTGTAAAAAAACGTGGAAGAAAATCAAAGGTTGTAAAACTATTTAATCTTTATAGTCTTCACCATGCAAGGCTGATGGACATAGTAGCGATTCAGAACTTTAGAAACGGATACTGCAGAGATGAAAAAGGAGAACTAGTAGAAAAAAACCAAAGAGAGCTTATGTGTTTTTTATATAGATACTGGGCCTGTTGTTTTACTAATGACCTTAAGAAGGCTTTAGAGGACACTTTAGAGTTTAACAAAGCTTTTATATGCCCACTACCTGAAAGTGAAGTTAGAAGTCAAACCTCGCAGGCAGAAAAGGCATATAAATCATGGCTTGAGAATGAATTCGACTACCGTCCCAAAAAAGAATTTGAGCAATTAAAAATTGTTTTTGAAGAGGACGCAGGTAAAAATAAAAACAGAACTGGATATAAATATAAGGGTTATAACTATAAAAATACAACACTTATAAAGCTTTTAAATATTATTGAAGATGAAATGAAGGTTCTTAAGACTATTATTAATACGAAAGAAATTAAGAGAAGAGATAATGTGTATCAAAAGGTTAAAAGAAGAGATAAAGAGGGATTAACAAAAAGAGAAAAGGCTAAATCAGAAAAAATAGAATCTATAAAGAAATTAAAAGGAAAAGGATTGACATATACACAAATAGCTCAAGAATTAAAAATCAGTATAAATACAATAAAAAAATATTCAAGTAAATATATCAATTAGGTGTACTGAAACGTCGGATAAAATTATGGGGATAACCTGGTTTTTTTCTTTGAAGTAAACTTTATGATTTTATGTAAAATATTATGGTGTACTGAAACGTCGGATAAGATTATGGGTGTAACCTGGCTTCCTTTTTTCTTTTCCTGGTGTACGGTAGTTGAATGGGGGTATTCCTATATTATATGTGAATTTAGAACGAAAATGGAAACTTAGTATCAGTGGTAGTATAAATAAGTTTTTAACTGATATTTCTGAGAATAATACTTTTTATCTTTTATTTACGTACTGGTCTAGGGATAAATTTGAAAAGGTAGAAGGTAAGCTTTGGTATGTTAAGAGAATTACTGATGAAAGATTTGATGTAGATGAAGAGCTCTTAGATGATATTAAAAGGGTGTTTGAAGAGAGATTTTATAAAAAGATAGAAAAAGAAAAGGCTAAAAATATAGAGCTAATTAAAAAGCAGAAAGTGGAACCAGCTACAGATAAGCAGATGAAGTATGCGAGGAATATTTACAAAAAGGTTTATGGAGAAACAAAGGGATTTGATGATAAGGAATATAGTAAGCATGAGATGGTTTTGATAATTGGGGCGCTGGTGGAAAGAGTGGGTAACATGGAGGAAGATAATTGTGAAGAGTGTGAAATTATAGAGTTTAGTAACTTTAGAAAGTAGTATAGTGGTGTCTAAAATTACACCAAACGTAGTTTAGGGTATGGGTTTTGCCCTAAATGGGGTACAGGTAGTAATGGAACCAAAAACGGCTATAAGTATGTAAAAAAATGGATTTTAAATCTGTCAACTTTATATAATAATCTTTATAATTTGCTAGCAAATATTTTTAAAACTATATTATAATACCACTTCTTAGGCATAACTGCCGCCAATATTACTTGAATTCTTCCTGTGAAGCCACCACAAAGACATACTACTTTGTCTTTGTCAAGATATTTCATTGATTTTTTTACTACCTGTTCTGGTTCTTCCCATCTTAAGATACCTTTAGTTCTTTGTCTGATTTTATCCATACCAAGCTTCAATTGAAAATCGGTTGTGGTGAGCCCAGGACAAAGTGCTTGAACTTTAATCTTGTAATTGTTAAGGACTAAGTGCAATCCTTCCGAAAATTGTTTAACAAAAGCCTTTGTTCCTGAATATATAGCATTTTTAGGAATAATCAAATATGCTGCATCTGACGCAACATTAATAATTGTTCCTTCATTTCTATTAATCATCTGTGTAATAACAGCACTTGTTAATTTTGTGACACATACGATATGTAATCCAATCATCTTAAGAAAACCATCTAATTCATGTTCTTGAAAATAATTATTAATTCCAAAACCAGCATTGTTAATTAAAACATCAATTCGGGTATTTTTAATCTTCTCTATAAGCAAATCAATATTTTTATCCTTTGACAAATCACCAATAAATACATCTATCTCAACCTTGTATTGTTCCTTTAACTCCTTAGCTACAATATTTATTTTATCTGCTATTTGACCTGTAATTATAAGATCAAAACCCATTTTTGCATATTCTTTTGCAAATGATTTACCAATTCCACTTGTAGCACCAGTAATCAATGCTGTTTTTTTAAAAATAATCATTTTTCCCTCCTAAATTATCTGTCACCTTAAATATGTATGTTTTTTACAGTCTTTTTTAATATTTGAAGAAATTTTGTGCGCTCTTCTTCGTTTAAACCACCAAGGATTAACTTACATAACATATTTTCATATATTATATGTTCTTTTTGAAGCACTTCTCCTTCAGTTGTTAATTGAAGATTAAACGATCTTCTGTCATTGGTATTAATAGCACGTTCCACATAATTGTTCTTTTCCAAACGCTTTACTGCATTAGTTAATGTACTTTTAGGAATGACAAGTTCGTTACAAACATCCTTAAATAATAGCTGTTTCTTTTTAGATAGAATTCCAATAATTCCAATTTCTAGCTCCGTTACATTCCTTAAATGCTCAAATTCCTTCATATCCAGAATGTTTTTTCCCACTGGAATCAAAATGTGCCAAAGCTGACTTAATTCTTCAATATCTTGATTATAGCTACTCATATATTTCATCTCCATTTAATAGTACGACTATAGAACTAGTTTTATAGTACTATCTTCGTACTATTTTGTCAATAAAAAAAATTAGTATATCAATAATCCGAAAACAAATATATTAACAAGTCTAGATGTCCTAGCTACTGGAATGTCAAGGCCGTTGAACAATATATAAAATCATAAAGACCCAATATCATGAATTTAAGTAATAGGGGTCTCTGTGGCAATGGAAGAAAACAACAATTTAATACCTCTTATTTGCATATGGAATATACCTTGTCATTTTAGCTAGTGTTCAAAAGAGTGTACTCTTACGAATTATATGAAATGGTTTTATACTACGCTTCTAATTTTAAATTATTTATGCAATGTTCTACCATAGCATTTACTAATTCATTTCTACTATATCCGGATTTCTTACAAGCTTTATCCAATTCTTTTAACCTATCAGCATCCATATAAACATTAAATGTCTTCTTACCCTTTTTATCATCAGCCTTCTTTTTTAATACAAATGCAGTAGCTATACTATCATTAGCGGAGTTTGTCAACATAGTTGTTGCAATTTTTACTTTTAAACTTTTTATGATGATGTTGCTGAAAAGGAGTCGAAAATTAATTTTCGACTCCTTTTCTATCAAATAAAGTTACGTCCAGAGCGCTCATAGGGTGACTTCTTTAGATGTTTAATTCACAACAATTGAAACCTGTATATTATATAAATATATACTATACAGGTTTACACTTACAATTTTTTTCTCTTTATATTGTATGTAACTAAAAATAAGAAAAGAGGTTGTATAAAATGGATTTAATGGTTTTAAGTGTTCAAGCATGGGTAAATAGTGAATATACAGGTAAATCAGGCTACACACCTATAACACAAGATGGAATAACAGGTGGTACAACAAACGCGGCCTTAATAACAGCTCTTCAAATTGAAATGGGGATTCCATCACCAAATGGTTTCTTTGGACCAGCTACAGAGTCAGCATGTCCAACAATACCAAGTGCAAGTTCTTCAAAAAATGAAATTTATATACTACAAGGGGCATTATATTGTAAGGGATATAATCCAAATGGACTTGACGGTGGGTATGGTAATGGTATTATGACTGCCGTAAAAAAATTTCAGTCTGACGCTGGATTGACAATTCAAGATGGAATCACAACTCCTATGATTTTTAAGGCACTATTAAATACAGATGCATTTGTATTAATTTCAGGTGGAGATTCAAAAATTCGAACTATTCAGCAAAATCTTAATCGAGATTATAATAGTGTAATTGGATTAATGCCTTGTGATGGAATATATTCACGTTCAACCAATGTAGCTTTAATAAAGGCACTACAACATGAACAAGGAAATTCGCCTGATGGTTTTTGGGGAGCAAATACCATGAAAGCGTGTCCAACGATTCCTGGAAGTAATTCCACTCAAAAATTCATGTTATTACTTCAATATGCTTTATATTGTAACCATTATAACCCTAATGGGTTTGATGGATTATTTGGTCAAGGGTTTCAAACAGCAATAATCGATTTTCAAAACTTTTCACATCTAACTGCAGATGGTTATGCAGGTGGTCAAACTTGGGCATCACTTTTGGTTAGTACTGGAGATAATAATAGAAGGGGTACATCTTGTGATTGTGCTACAACTATAACCGCTGAAAAAGCTGCAACGCTTGTAAATAATGGGTACACAACCGTTGGAAGATATCTTACTGGAAATTTCAAAATGACAGAGTCTGAGTTAAATATTATATTTGATAATGGTCTTAAGGTTTTTCCTATTTTTGAAACAGCTGGAACTCAATTATCTTATTTTACATCAAACCAAGGGGATTCCGATGCTAACGCTGCGATAATAGCAGCAAGTGAATTTGGATTCGATATAGGAAAGATAATCTATTTTACAGTTGATTATGATGCAATGGATTCAGAGGTTACAAGTAATATTATTCCATATTTCAAAGCAATCAGTGATGAATTTTATAAATTTGGCCCTCCTAAATATCAAATTGGGGTTTATGGACCAAGGAATATATGCGACCGTGTTTCAAAAGCAGGATATTCTTGTAGTAGTTTTGTATGTGATATGTCTACTGGATTTAGTGGGAATCTCGGGTATTCACTACCCGATAATTGGGCATTTGATCAAATTTCAACGATTACTATTGGAAGTGGATCTGGTGCAATTGAAATTGATAACGATATTTGTTCTGATAACCATAATACTGTGAATACGAGTGATGATCTTCCTACGTCTGATGAGATTGAAGATGATTATGAACTAACAGATAGTGAGCTTGCTGAAGAAATTGAAGATAATGTATTATTAGGAGTTATTGCATCTATAATGAATGACGGAATAACTGAATTTAATATGTTAAATAGTGTTCTTTTAAGTATAACAAGTCTTGACGCCGCTACCAGATCCTATTTATCTATAGAAACTACAAAAGATGAATTGATTTCAAGAATAGAAAGTCTTAAAACAAATGATGTTGCCTACTATGCCGGAAGAACCATAACAGATGCAGCACTTGCTTTTGTTGGTGCATTGGGAATGCTTGCTAGCGTTTCAACTATTATTTCTGGTATAGCCGGCGATACTTTATCAGCATTCGGTGAAGCAGTTTCATTTGGTGCCTTAACACCTATAGTGACGGCGACAGCAACAATTAGTACATCTATGATTGCTATAGGAGCAGCTGAGGCAGGATTTAGCTTTACTCTTGCAAAGAATGCAATCGCCAACGGACTGGATAATTCAGGTAAACTTGGAAGTGCAATAAAAAGTTCGAAATCAGGTGGTTGGGTAAGGATTATTAATAAAGAATATGCAGGAAAGGTGTTTAATCTTAAGGGAGATTTGAATATCAAATATCCTGATGGTGTGAGATTTAAAGAAAGTGGTTATCCAGATTTTACTCCATACTGTAAAAAATCAGTGGAAGTCAAAGGATTAACAGGAAAAAACAGTGATTTTGCATTAGCCAATCAAGAAGCTAGGTTGAAAGAACCTGGATTCCGTAAAACTAGAGACTATACTTGGCATCATGTAGAAAATGGCACAACAATGCAGTTAGTTTCGGCAGACGTGCATAGGGCGGTAAGACACACAGGTGGAGCATGTTTATTAAGAAGAAATTTATTCCCTTGGATCGGATAAAAAATATTATTTATTGGAGGATGTAAATGATTAGTATTAATTCATATGAAGGAAAAAATAACAAAAGAAAAATAAAAGAATTGGAAAAAAAATGTGGAATTAATTTTACAGAAGAATATAAGGAGTTTCTTGGAAAATATAATGGAGGTAGTGCAGAACCAAACACTATTGAATTGCCTAATACTAGAATTTTATCGTTTTCAATAACTTCATTTTATGGTATATGCGAAGAAGCAATAAATGATTTATTTCAAACTTTACAAATATATGAAGGCCGAATCCCTCCTAAATGTATACCTATTGCTGAGACAGAAGGTGGCAATCTCTTGTGTCTCAATTTAGGTCAAGAAAGACACGGATGCATATATTATTGGGATCATGATGAAGAACTTGATTATGATATTGGAGAAATAAGAATTGAAAATTTATATTATGTGGCTGCCTCATTTAAAGAATTTTTAACAGACTTTCAAAATAACACTAGGTGTAAATAGCTCTGTAAATAATTTTGTGTAAACTGTACAAAATTAATTCCTTCTTGTAATAATTTCAACTAAATTATTACAAGAAGGAGTTTTTTCATTCAGACTGTGTGTCGACATCACTTTACTTTAATACTCGAACGTAGGAATAACAATAGAGTTCACAAATAAACACTCTTATTGTTTCACAAGGTATTTGATATTAGTGATATTATTTATTTTTTAAAATTGTTATGGTTAAGATAAATTTTTTTTATAATTTAAAAGAAAAATTATGGTATAATATTCTAAGTTAGAATTAATTATTAATTATTGATTGGAGTGGATAAAAATTGTCAGATACATACAGAAATAAAGTAAGAAACTATCTTGAGAAATTTTCTAGTGATTTGTCAGATGAGCTAATGAAGATATCAAATTTTAATTTTCATCCAGAAATTGAAGTTTTGGATTTTGTCATCTTTAATGAAGGCTTTACGTCTGAATTTTTTATCCGGATGTTTTGTATGACGAGAGACGCTAATGAGTTTTTCCATGACAAAAAAAATGATGGAGATACTTATGTTTCAGGAGGATATGATTTACTTCAAGAAGTTGAACATCTATTTTCCTATGATGAACTTGAATATTATGAGAAACTAGGGATTGATTTTTATGAAGAAGATTCTTTTGAACTTATTAAATGGTTTTCGGAAATATGGAATAAAATTATTGGAGGAAAAATTAATATTCCTTCGTACTTATGTTTACATGACGATATGAGGTCTTTTGATTTAATAAATTTGAGATGGGTTTCAGACGATGAAAAATGGATTTAAAAACAAATTGTTTATCAACTAATTAAGAGATAATATTGTTGGAAAATGAAAGCTATTGGAGGTATAAACTCTGTGCCGGCAATCCTAACTTGACCAGTTCTAAATGCGCCACTTAATTCACCTTAATAACAACGGTCAGTTTCTCACCTTAACAGTCATTTACTCACCTTTCAATTTATTTTTCTTTATTATTCACAAAAATATTCCACTAAATTAATTCTTTAGTGGAATATTTTTGCTATGCTCATTAAACTAATTTAATATAATCTACGCTAACAAATCCACCATGATTACCATAAAATATAGAATACCAATTACCTACCTTATTATCAATTTTGACTTTTTCATTTTTGTTTAGAGTCCCTAATTTACTCGAATTTGCATTCGCCATCGTCCTAACATTAAGTACGGACGCAGTAACTATACCATACTTTCCAGAAGTTATAATTGGAACATGCACATCTGTAGGTTCTCCAATGAAATTTAATCCGAGGTATGCAAATATACCTTTTACTATTGCTAAAGCCACTTTTTCTTGATAATCGTTTGATAATAGTAATTTTTCCTCATTTGCATTACTAATAAATGCAGTTTCTACTAATATAGCAACCATTCTAGTCATTCTGAGCACACCAAAATTAGCAGTCTTACATCCTCTATTAGTTAGTCCAGTATCTTGTATTAATGCTGTTTGTACTAGCTTAGATAACCTAGCTCCATTAGAACTTGCTGGGTATGAAAATGTTTCTATTCCATGAGCTTGCGCACTCGTAGCACTATTGGCATGGATACTCGTAAATGTATCACAACCATTATTATTAGCTGTAGTAGCCCTTTGTGCTAATGTTAAATATACATCTGTAGTTCTTGTATATATCACCCTTTGTCCTCTTTCTATAAGAATCCTACCAACTTTTTTACCTATATCCATAACAATATTAGCTTCATTAGAATGAGTTCCTACTGCTCCACAATCTGAACCTCCATGACCAAAATCAACGCAATGTGTATATATTTTATTACTCATATTAACAATTCCCCCTTTTGTTTCTTTCAATATGTATTAAAAGGTATTTCAGAAAATAAGTCGCCCTCTTTTATAAAGAGGGTAGATAACAATTAATAGCAACAATTAATAATAAAAAAAAGATTCTACCAAGTTAATCCTTAGTGGAATTCTTTAACGACATTTCAGAAAGAAGGTCTCATCCTTCCATAAACGATAGTATAAATTTCCTTCTGAAGTCATTAATGCAGCTTCGCAGCAGATGATTTATAGCACCTCAGTTGATAATTTTACTACGCTACATCAACTCATTAGTATGAGGGGGTTAATCTATTAGGGGTATATTGATATTCTGAAAGTAACACAATAGTAATTGAGTTACTTTCACTTTGGCTATATTGCCCATTCCTTAAAAATTTCATTTTGAATGTAACATAACGTGTTGACTTGTTACGTTCAATGTATTATAACGGTTTTAATTATATAATACTAAGGAGTGTAGAGCATGAAGCTAGTTCAACCAATTAGGCATACGGCAACCATTCGTGTAATTTAGGGCCACTTAACATTATTTTGAAATTATCATTGGATTTTCAAAGTACCATAAACGTTAAATTATAGATATATCAGTACTTTGATTATGGTACTGAGTTATAGAACCAGTTAACATAGCATTAGTAGGTCTTACCTACCTAATTAGTAATTAAGAACTATAAACGGTCGTTTATGGTGCCCTTACAAAAAAATAAAACAAGAGCATTTCTACCCTTGGTGATGAGCAATATATGAAAAGGTGAATTATTACTTGAATTTTTCTGGTGATAATGCTCTCATATTTAAAATATAACCACATTTTGTACATACATCTGCACTCACTTCTGAACCATTCATAATTTTGAAAAATGCGTCAATAGGATACAATTTTGCATTAATATCAAGTTTAGCCTGTGCAATTTTTTCACAACCACATTCTGGACATTTCTTTTCTCGTTCCATTAACTTATCCTCCTGTAATATTTACTTACATAAGATACTACTATTCAGAAAAATTAATTATTATAACAACATCAGAATATTTAACGATTATGAATTAACTTACACGTAAAGTATACCAGTATATATCATATGTCACTATTGTTTAGAGCAAATTTTTTAAATTATCTATTAAAGTGGTTTTTATAATAATTGGAAGTTTTAGTTAATAAAAAAGCTTAAAACATTACATAATATGGGAAGTGGCCCGTTTTTACATGAATGGTTGCCGTACCCCTTATTCGCTTAAATGTATAATATGTATAAGGTATTTCCACCTCAATTTTTTCTTCATAGGTTTTTGCAAACTCATCTTTATGAATTTCGGGGAAATAAATATTGCCCTCAATTATTTTATCTATGACGGTGATATATATTTTATCTGAATAAGATAATGCCTCTTTATATACTTGCCCTCCACCAGCAATAAATACTTCTTTTTCACCTTTTACTAACTCAAAGGCTTCAATCAGAGATTTTACAGTAATACAATTATCAGCCACTATATTTTCAGTATTTGAAATAATAATTGTTTTCCTATTTGGTAATGGTTTGCCTATCTCCTGAAAAGATTTTCTACCCATAATTACAATTTTGCCAGTAGTTAATTCTTTAAATCTCCTTTGTTCACCTTTTATCTTCCATGGTATTACTCCATTATTACCTATAATATTATTTTTTGACACTGCTACTATTATAGAAATCATAATCAAATTACCCCCTATCTTAATTTGTAAAAAAGTACAATCTCGACGAACAATATATTTTTAATCATACCATAATTTCCATAAATTTAGTATATGTACAATTCTTATAGAATGTGAGATAGCCTCAAAGTGAAAGTAACTCAATTGGTATTGTGTTACTTTCAGAATATCAATACGCTCTTAATAAAGTAAACCCATATCTAATGATATAGGTTTATTTATTTTCGACTGTTGCGTCACAAAATCTTTATTAAATTATACTATTATTGCCGTTACTTAACGAGTAACATATTTACATTTATGTGGTTGTAATTTCCTTAACGTGCGAAATATCATTTTTGCGTATGCTACCTCTTAACAACTATATTTATTCTAGTTACATTAATAATCCAGGTACTTTTTCAGTATCAGGATTATATTTTATATTAGAAAAGTATTTACTATTGTAAAATATAATAGTATTGTTAATATAAAAATTAATATAAGTTCTAACATATTAACTAATATATCAGAATTTATATTAACTAATATGTTAATATTAGGAGGGATTACATTGAAAATAATAGCTTTTAGCACCCTAAAGGGCGGTGTTGGAAAAAGTTCTAGTTTATTTAATATAGCTGGCTTACTTGCAGAAGAAGGTAAAAAAATACTTGTTATTGATGTAGATCCTCAAGGCAATAGTACCAATAATTTTGGTATAGATAGAACCGTCGAAAATTTTAAAAGCATTAAAAATATTTTAGAAGATGATATTGAATTCGAAAATGTAGTTATAAAATCACCGGTTAAAGAGCTTCAATCTCTTGATGTTATTCCAAGTTCTATATTCTTAACTGCTACGGAATTAAAGCTTGTTAGTTTAGCTGGTAGGGAAAATATACTTATTAACTATATTGACGATAATTTAAAATATTTTAATACCTACGATTACATACTTATAGATACAAATCCTTCAATGAGTATAATTAATCAAAATGCTTTTGTAGCTGCAACTGATATTATACTTGTATCTGATATTAGTATGAATTCAGTAGAAGGCTCTGAACTCTTTTTAGCGCTTTGGAAGGATATAAGAAAACGCTTGAAAATAGAAAATAATATAAAAGGATTCTTGATTAACATGTATGATAAGAGAATGAATCTTTCATCACAATTTAGAGATTATTGTAAAAGAAATGATGAAGTAAAAGACATACTTTTTGATACTGTAATACCTATGAATGTTAAATTAAAAGAAGCTGAGTTAGAAGCAAAACCTATAAATATTTATTGCAAATCAGCTGCAGGATATAAATCCTATGTAGATCTTGTTAATGAAATGAAGAAAAGAGGTATTTTATAATGGCAAATAAATTTGATAAGGCTGTACAAAATCGTAGCTATGAAATATTAGATTCTGGAAAAAAACAAAAACCTGATGATGTTACAGTTTTAGTAGAAGATAAAACACTAAAACAAACTGGATTTAATCTTGATGATATCATAGAAAAAAATTCTAAAAGTTCTAAAAACAAAACATATTATCTAGAAACAAGTGCAACTGATGAAGTGAAAAAAATAGCTAAAAGTCAGAAGATAAGCGAAAGTAAGCTTGTAAATGATATATTAAAACATGTATTAGGTATTAAATAAATTAATATAGTTTCTAATGTAATAATTAATACATTAGAAACTATATTAATTATTATATTAATTATGAATTCCACTAAGCGATTACTCTTTTTAATTAAACCACTCGTGGTAAAAACTTTAGAGTAATTGTTAACCCTTTGGTATTGGGATTATTTTTTTTGCTTTGGACAAGTTTACTGACTGCAGCTAAGACTAAATAGAAATATGAATATTTAGATTCTATAATAGATTATTTTACTTATAGGCAGTGAGTAAGATTGTCCAAAGCTTCCTTTTAGTATAAGCAGTGAAAGAGCTTGTGCCACATCAAATTTTCGCATGAAGAATGAAGGAGAACATTTGATGTCGCCACGCCTTTGATTGGGACTACTTTTTCAACTATCTGTTTAGCCCTAATATGGTAACAACTTTAATGTGTATTCTCATTTAAAGGCTTCCTAGGTATCATTATATTGAAATAATGTAATTGTATTAATTGATATTTTGTAATTGCTTTGTGGTTCTTTTACTGCTTAACTAGCCTTAATTAAATTTAGTTAAATCTTAATTAAATTCTTAATGAGCCTTAACTAACCTTAAATGAACCACAAACATTTACATTAAATCATCTCCTGAAGAACTGAAATAGCTTCGCAGAAGATAAATTGACGACTTTAGACGGAGAATTGCCCCCTTGTAGCTCTCTGGAGTAGATAACAATTCTCAATTGTTATTCCCCCATTGAAGTTTTCTATTTGTTAGGGTACTTAACCACCACTTATAGAAGTGGGAGACTTTCCTTCTGAAATATCGTTAAGGTCGCGTTGATGGTGACTGGAGCGAGCTTTATCTAAAGGACTACATAGACTGAAGCTTATTCTATTTTGGGTGACGGTATACGTGCCCAGACCTTGTTCTTCCAACTTCTCTATACTACTAATAACTATAATAGATATAAAACAAAATAATTATTATAATAAAGTTCTATATTTGAAATATGTGGATTTTTTTTAATATTAGGAGGTTGAAAACAAAAAAAATAGGTTCTGTTACAATGCAGAAGGACCTGTTATCACTGGGGGAAGTATTACAATGGCATTAGCAACAGTATTAGGAACTAATCATTATCCTGATACTTTAGTATTTATTATAGGATTTATGTTGTTTAAATTTAGTCCTTTTATTATAAATAAAGGAAATATAAAGGTGGTATAGAAATGAATGAAATGGTAAGTTTAGAACAAACGGTAAAAGTGATAGAAAGAACAGCAAGGCAGGATTATAAGGCTAGTGGATCAGCTAAAGTAGTACCAAAAGTTGATTTACTAAGTAGGAACTAGAATATGAAGACTTATTTAATAAAATTAATTAGGAACATTTGTAACGTTTCATCAACTGTATCTATAAAAAAAAAGATTGTGACGAGAAATTTATTTATATCTATGATAAGTATATTTTTATTAAGTCAAATAACAGCTATAAATTTAGTGAATGCTACGACCGAATATCCTAACGCTACAGACTTAAAATATGTTAATGATTACGGTAAAGTGATAGATAGTAAATCTGCAGAATATATTTTGTCCGTAGGTAAAGAATTAGAAGCTAAAACAGGTGTACAGGCTACTGTTGTAGTTATAGCTTCACTGCAGGGACAAACTATAGAATCTTATGCTACTGGCATTTTTAGAAGCTTTGGTATTGGACAAAAAGATACAAATAATGGACTATTAATTCTATTATCAATGGAAGAAAAAAATGGAGAGTAGAGGTAGGCACTGGTCTAGAAGGGGCGGTTACGGATATATATTCCTCAAGTGTTATGAATGATTTTGCAGTTCCAAAATTCAAGAAAAATCAATATGGAGAGGGTCTTCGCGCAGCATATTCAGCTTTAGCAGATAATATAGCTAAAGAATACAACATAACCCTAGATAAGAACGTTAATGTTCTACAATATGTTGAAAGTTCAAACGTATTTAAAGATGGAAGTGAACTTGGATTAATAGGATTTATTGTATTAGCTTTTCTTAGCGTTGTTATTAATGGGGGAAATGGTGGTGGTTTCGGAGGTGATTCTGGAGGTGGTTTTGGAGATGGTTTCGGAGGTGATTCAGGAGATGATTCTGGAGGCTTTGGAGGCGGTTCATCAAGTGGTGGAGGATCTTCTGGAGAATGGTAATATACTAATTATGTAATTGATTTTAAAAATGGACCCACTGATATAGATATGGCTATTTCAATACCCATGAAGTAAGCCCCCATGTTTGGGTACGGCAACAATTCGTGTTAAAAACAGCTACAACACACCATTTACCATTTTAAATGACCTATAAGTCAAAATAATACTACTGTGTTGTGGCTGTTATGATGTAAAACAAGAAAATTGTGCATCAAATATTCTTGTTTACCATTTAATTTCAGTTATTAATATTTAGATTTACAAACTAAATAACTTACTTTTGTAACCCTATAGTTAGAGTTTACTATTTACTAGAAATCAGCTCATGGTTCATAATACCTGGATCTTGTTTATCTAAAATAATAGTATATTTATAATTATTGGTTAGTTTTTGTGATTTTCCACCTGGTAGCAAATAATTCACCTGCTCTTCTACTAGTATTGAGTACTCATTTGTATTATTTATAGATTCAAATGATTTTATTTTATATTCTAAATCTTCTATTTTTGAATATTTAGTTCTGTAGTCTTTTATTTCATTTTTAATATTAGTTTCAAAAGCACTATTTTTAATTAACACATCATTTATATATGTGATATCAAGGTCTCTATTGTTAATAAGGTCTTTATAAATATGTATATAATTAAAAATAAGATCTTCAAGATCTTTGCTATTTGCTTCTCCCTTATTTATATTTGGATATATATCTATAGGATTAGTTAAAACTATTTGACCTTGCAAAATGCCATAGTTTTTGCAAGTATTTGCAAATTCAGGCGAAGCAATAATTTGGGATAACACATTTAATCTAGAATTATAATTATTAAGCAACCCAGTCCAATATAATTTACCATCTGGATCGGGTAACCTATTATTTATTGCTTTATATAGTGTATTAACATATTCTTCATTAGATAAACTTCCCTTTTGATTAAATTCTGGACTTAGAAGGAATTCTTTTACTATATCAGCACCAGAAATTTTTCTCGACGTCAACATGTTTGTCCAATAATTTAGACCGACAGTGTCAGGTGACCTACCTTGGACGTTTAGATAAAGATTTGTTACAAAATCACTGACAGAAGGTGAAGCTTGTACATGTCTAGATGGTGAAAATATACATAATAAAACAACAAAGAAAATACTTAAAGTTAATTTTTTAAATTTCAATTTTACAACACTCCTTCATTAGTATTTAATATTAGCCGATTGCGCAATTCAGCAATCATTGAACCGCCTAACTTTTAAGCCATTATGGTAGCATAGAAAATATCGCTACTTAAGTTAAGTCGCGATATTTTTAGTAATTGATCTCTCTATTATAGGAAATATGGTTCATATAATTGTCATCAAATAGGTACATGGTTAACTCAAGTTTACTTCCGCTTATCTTAGCATCGACTATTTGTTCTAAATTATTAAAAGGTGATGAAACTAATTTAGTTTCTCCAGTTTTAATGTTTAATGAGTATATAGATCCACCATAAGCTAGTGATCCATGTGCATACCCAACAATAATAAATAAAGTGTCCTGTATTCCACAAGATACTTTTAATGGAGTCTCTTTTTCATGTAATTGGTTTGTTTGGAATTTAAACTCTGAGTATAAGTTAGTTTTAGTATTTTTAACTAATACTGTAGAAAATCCTTCTTCTTGACAATACTCTCCTTTACCGACAATTGAAGCTTGATAATTAGTGTTACTTATTTGCTTCAAAGGTGTTTTCCAAGTATCTGAAATACTATTAGTTGGATCCACTGATACAAACTTATAACTATAATTTTGATTTGTACCTGCCGTAGCTAAAATGTTAGGTTGGCTTGCATGTGAAACTATTGGTGAAAATATTAAAGTTGAAGTAACACCTATGACTATTACTGATAGAATGAATCTTTTAATTGCAAACTTTTTCATTATAAATTTCCCCCTTAGGATATTGGATAGAGTTCAAGTATATTACAAAAACAACAATAAATAAAGTTATTCCCAAAATTTTATAAGCTTGTATTAATCAATTTGATAAATCTTGTTTCTATGACGCTTTTTTTTCCTCTTCATTCTTTGAATCTACAAATATAAATCATACTTAACTCCCCAATTGCTGATGAATTAATGCTTGTTAATTTTATTAGCAATTTTAATTATAGTTTTTTAATAAGAATAAATAGGGTAAGATCCCTTTTAGCAAAAGGTAACTCTAAGGAAATATTAATCCTTAGAGTTTTTTATTTTTATAAAAGCAACATGCAGGTTTACAATTTGCTAATTAAAGTCTTCTTAATATACGTAAATGTTAAATTTACAAATATAAAAATATAAAGGAGACTTTAATATGTTATTAAGAATGGGTAGCAAGGGAGATTTAGTAATAAAATTACAAAAGGCGCTAATAGCACATGGCTATAGTTGTGGTTCGTACGGAGCAGATGGAGATTTTGGACAAGGTGCTTATAATGCAGTTGTTAAGTTTCAGGAAGATCACGGATTATCTGCAGACGGTATAGTAGGACCTGATGTTTGGAACGCTTTAAGTAATTCTACAACTAACTCTTCATTGCTTAGAATGGGGAGTAAAGGCGATGATGTTAAAAAGTTACAGAATGCACTTATAGCACATGGATATAGTTGCGGTTCGTACGGAGCAGATGGAGATTTTGGACAAGGTGCTTATAATGCAGTTGTTA
>DAVZGU010000001.1:28484-46807 GCA_052274215.1 Clostridium sp.
AGTTTCAGACCGATCATGGCTTATCTGCAGATGGTATAGTTGGACCTGATGTTTGGAATGCTTTAGGTAATTCTACAACAGGAGGTTCTAGTTCAGCTTTACTAAGAACAGGTAGCAAGGGAGATTCAGTTAGAAGATTGCAAAGTACACTTATATCAAAAGGTTACAATTGTGGTTCGTACGGAGCAGATGGAACTTTTGGACAAGGTACTTGTGATGCAGTTGTTAGGTTACAAAACGATCATGGACTATCTGCAGACGGTATAGTTGGACCCGATGTTTGGAATGCTTTAGGTAATGGAGGTTCTAGTTCAGCTTTACTAAGAACAGGTAGCAAGGGAGATTCAGTTAGAAGATTGCAAAGTACACTTATATCAAAAGGTTACAATTGTGGTTCGTACGGAGCAGATGGAACTTTTGGACAAGGTACTTGTGATGCAGTTGTTAGGTTACAAAACGATCATGGACTATCTGCAGACGGTATAGTTGGACCCGATGTTTGGAATGCTTTAGGTAATGGAGATTCTGGTTCTAGTTCAGCTTTATTGAGAAGCGGTAGCAAGGGAGATTCAGTTAGAAAGTTACAAAGTGCGCTTATATCAAAAGGTTACAATTGTGGTTCATACGGCGCAGATGGAACTTTTGGACAAGGTACTTATAATGCAGTTGTTAAATTACAAAACGATCATGGATTATCTGCAGACGGTATTGCAGGACCAGATGTTTGGAATGCTTTAGGTAATGGAGGTTCTGGTTCTAGTTCAGCTTTATTGAGAAGCGGTAGCAAGGGAGATTCAGTTAGAAAGTTACAAAGTGCGCTTATATCAAAAGGTTACAATTGTGGTTCATACGGCGCAGATGGAACTTTTGGACAAGGTACTTATAATGCAGTTGTTAAATTACAAAACGATCATGGATTATCTGCAGACGGTATTGCAGGACCAGATGTTTGGAATGCTTTAGGTAATGGAGGTTCTGACTCTAGTTCTGGTTCATGTTTTGTACCAGGAGCACCTGGAATTAATAAATTTATTGCGGTTGCAAAGCAAGAATTGTCAAAAGGATTTAGTGAACATATTATATCTAGTAATGGAGAAGGTGACAATATGACTCCATATGGTGCATGGTATGGAATGAATGGCGAACCTTGGTGTGCTATGTTTGTATCTTGGTGTGCAAATCAAGCAGGAATACTTGGAAATGTCGTACCTATGTATGCTTATTGTCCTTATGGTAAAAACTGGTATGCCGATAAAGGAAGGTACCGTTTTCCAATAATGGGCTATACACCAAAGGAAGGCGATGTAGTATTTTATCGTTCAAATGGTGTAAGTTGTCATACTGGTATTGTTATAGGGTGTAATCCAAGTACACATATGATAACTACAATAGAAGGAAATGAAGGACAAGCTGTTCGCAAAAAAGAGCGTTCTTATTTAAACAATTCCTATGTAGACGGATTTGGAGATAATGGTGGCCCAACTGCTACTATAAAACCCGCGCCTACCATGGATATCTTTGAACTTTATAGAAGAGAAAGTAAATGTGGATTTGCAAATTTATTTGGGATAAACATATCTAATAAAGCTGAACAGAACATAATTAACACTCCAAGTATAAAAATTGATTTTAGTGCGAGTGTAACTTATGCAATAGGAACGGGAGCCCTTAAATGTTCCGTTGAAAATGGAAAAGTATCAGGTTTCGTTAAATCTAGTGTTACAGACAAAATATATTCGACTTTATCACCAAACAAAACAGCAACACTATCATATCAGTTAGCTAAATTAGGAGATGGTGATCTTAATTTAATTTGTAGTGGTACATTAGGTAGTACACCTAACTTTAGTGGGACTTTATCATTTCATAATAAGATAGAAGGAAGAGATTTTTACCAAAATTTAAAATTTACTCTGACTAAGAATTTTTTTGATGGTCTTGAAAAAGCAGTATTAGAGGAAGCAACGAAGGCAGTAGCAGTATCAGCAGTAGTTGCAGCTATAGTTGCAATAATTATCATGGCTCCTCCAGCAGTAGTTATATTGCCATATTTAACAGACCTATTACAAGAATTTATAGCGATTCTAGCTAGAAACGCTATCCCATTACAGTAATATTGTAAAAAAAAAAGGTTGTCTTAAACTAAGATTAATAAATCATAGTTGAGACAACCTTTTTAATTCGATTTCACCATACAATCAGTATCATTTTTTTTATTTTAGCTGAGACCCTGGTATTAAATACTTACTATGAAAAATTTACAACATTATATATATTGTGTATAATACAATATATTATGGTATTTAACTTTAATGAAGGGTGATGAGAAATGAATTTTGTATTATGTAGTTGTATAATTGGAATTTTTATAATAGTACTCATAGTGGTTAACTTTAGAAATAAACCAAAGAAGACAAAATTTTCTTTAGATAAAGATGAGGACAAGATAAAAATTGATACTTTTTCAAATATTATTGTTAGTCGTATTAAAATATACAGATCTATTGGATATGCTTTTAGAGGAAATCATTATTTAAAATTAGGTAAATATAGTGATGCTTTGCACGATTTATTAGAATCAATTAGACTTGTCCAACTCCCTGCTATAAACATGGGTTTAATGGGTGAGTTGTTTTGTGAAGTTAACGAATATAACAGAGCATTTAAATACTATTCAAAAGCGGTTAGCTTTAAGCCTAAGTCTAGTACAACGCATTTATCTTTGGGTTTATTTTATTTTCGCACGAAAGAGTATAATAAAGCTATTGAAAGTTTTAATACATCACTAAAATGTAAAAACAACAAAAGAAACAAGAAAATAATATATGCTAGTTTAGGAGTAACCTATATTAAACTAAAAGAGTATGATAAAGCTAGTGAAACTCTATCTAAATCATGGGATATAGAGCCAGGAAATTATTCGGCTTGTGTAGGTTATGCTAATCTACATAGGATAAATGGAGATTTTTTACTAGCAAAAGATTATGCTTTAAAAGCTATAAATCAAAACGCTCATGAATATGGTTTTTATAAAATATTGGCTGAAATAAATCTTATGGAGAATAACTACATAGATTTTTATAAAAATTTCAAAATATTTTTAGATAGAAAATT
The DNA here is from genome assembly GCA_052274215.1 of Clostridium sp. GTDB lineage: Bacteria > Bacillota > Clostridia > Clostridiales > Clostridiaceae > Clostridium_AD. Next base: position 31,599 of record DAVZGU010000001.1, read on the forward strand.
TTTTAATTTTGATTATGAATATATTAAAGATTCTATTTATGATAAAGTTAGAGATGAGGACGAATTTAAATCATTAATAGAAAAAAAGATAGAAAATATAATTCTATTTAATGACCTAGATTGTTTTATAGATGATGATAAACTTCTTTCTTATAAAAGATATAAAAAGCAAAAAAATATTTATTATATAAAGATAATATCACTTTTATTATTAATAATACTAGCAATATTATCAATAACAAAACTATATAAAATGGGTAAAAGCTAAGAATGAGGTTGTCTTAAAAGATGATATACTAATCACTTTTTAAGATAACCTTTTTAATTTATAATTATTCTTACATATGTAACAGACTATTATTATAGTCCAATGACTTAATATAGAAAATTTACAACATAAAATTAATTGAAAGTGATAAAAGGTGATAAAAAATGAAGTTTGTTTTATTTATTTGTATAGGAGTGGTAGTTAAAATTTTTATAAAAATATACATGCGTGTTACCTGTAGAAACAAATTAAAAAAAGCAGTAAATTTTTCAGATAAAGGTGAAAATATTAAAGCAATCGATATTTATTCAAATATTATTGACAGTCATGGCAAAGTAAAAAGAGCTAAAGGATATGTGTATAGAGGAAATTGTTATTTAAAAATGGGTAGATATATTGATGCTTTACATGATTTATCAGATTCTATTAGAGTTGTTCAAATACCGGATATAAATATGGTATCAATGGGTGATTTTTTTTATGCAGTTAAAAAATATAATATGGCATTTAAATACTTTTCAAAAGCAGTTAAATTTAAACCTAAGTCTAGTATGACGCATTTATCTTTGGGGTTGTTTTATTATAGGACGAAACAGTACAATAAAGCTATTGAAAGTTTTGATACAGCACTTGAATATAGACATAACAAGAGCATTATATATGCTCACTTAGGAGCAACATATATTAAACTAAAAGATTATGATAAAGCAGGCAGCAATCTGTTGGAATCATTGGAAATAAAGCCCGGAAATTGCGCTGCTTGTATAAGTTACGCTAATTTACTTAGGATAGAGGGAGATTTTTCACAGGCAAAAGAATATATTTTAAAAGGTATAAATACAAATGCTCATGAATATCGTTTGTATAAAATATTAGCAAAAATAAATCTTATGGAGGATAACTACATAGAGTTTTATGAAAATTTCAAAATATTTTTAGATAAAAAGCCTTTAAATTTTGATTACAAAGAACTTAAAGATTCTATTTATGATAAAGTTAGAAATGAGGACAAATTTAAATCATTAATAGAAAAAAAAGTGAAAAATATAAATCCTTTTAATGACCTAAATTGTTTTATAGATGATGATAGACTTCTTTCTTATAAAAGATATAAAAAGCAAAGGCGGATTTATCATATAAGAAAAGTACTTCGAGTGTTATTAATAAGTCTATTTGTATTAATAATGTTATTAATAATTCTAATTGTATTTATATTCCATGGTTTTACTATGTAAATAATTGTGGCGTTTAAAGTTCTTGGTGATTCAATTCATAGGTTAGATTTTAAAGATGAAAAATTTACAACATTATATATATTGGGTATAAGTAAGGGGTTAACAACTAGTCACTTTGACAGTTATTAACCCCTTACTATTCGCTGTAGATTACTTCTAATATATCTGTTTTGTTTAACGACATTTTAGAATAAATTGATACAATAAAAATTAGTTTATACTTTTAATAGTACTTACAACCGATGAGAGTTCTTTAGAAAGTTTTTTATAATTAACGTACTCAGGGTGATCAGGTGGAAACCCTACATCCATAGGACCACCTATAATATAAGTAACTCCCTTTGCAGTAATATATCTTTTACCTATACCATCCGACATACCTTCATCAAAATCGGGGGATTTTTTTATAATTTCAAAGAGCATACCTCCGGCTATAGGATTACTAACTGGTTTAAATTTTACAACTAACCCATTATTATCTTCTTCGACCGTATACTTATTTTTCCACGATGCTGGGAAAGTAACAGAAAACCCCAAATTATTACTGACATATTTTTGGGATGATGCTGAGATACCTTTTTGGGGTGAAGGCACTGTTTTTACTGAAGGAACCGTTTTTTCTGGAGAAACTGTTTTTTCTGGAGAAACTGTTTTTTCAGAAGGTGCTATTTGTTTTGAAGAAACTGTTTTTTCAGAAGGTGTTGTTTTTTCTGGAGAAACAGTTTCTTCAGAAGGTACTGGTTGTTTTGAAGCAACTATTTTTTCAGAAGGTGCACTTTCTTCTGAAGAAGGTTGTGACTTCGAATCTTGTACTGTTTCAGATTGATGTGGTGATGCAGCCTGTGAAGTAACTGATGGTTTTGTATTTGCAGTTTTTTCACTAGATGATGACTTTGAACTAGGTGCAGTATTACTAGCAATCTTTGTGCCCGTGGTGTTTTTATTTGTGGCAGTATTGTTTTTATTTGGTTGTTTTCTACCTGTTATACAAAAAGTTCCGACTAAAATAATGAATACAATAACTATTATAGACCATCTAGCTGATTTTTTTTTAAATAAGGCAATCATATTTATTCTCCTTTTAATGTTAGATTTATTATTAAACAAAGTGGTTATACCTAGAAGATTTCTTTGTGAGGATGTTAATTTATATAGAGAAATAAGAACATTACCATATTGAGATTTTTTTTCATGGGTTATATGTCTTAATACCATTGTGTCACAAGCAATCTCACAATCTTCACTCATTATATAAAACCCATACCAAATAAGCGGGTTAAACCAATTTATGATTTTTAGAAAAGTTATTAATAAATTTATTATATTATCTTTTCTTTTATAGTGAGAAAGTTCATGCATAATTATATATTTTAAATCTTCATCAGTTAATCTGTTTTCTAAAGATATAGGTATTAAAATCTTTGGTTTTAAAATCCCAAGCAATGATGGAACATTAGGAAATTTAGCTGTAGTATAAATAGGTATAGCTGATTTTATTTTCATTTTATATTGACATTGTTGAAGAAGTTTTTCCAATCTTTCATTTTTATATAATGGATCTATTTTTAGATTCCTATATGATAGTATATTTATTATTAAAACATAAATTAATATAGCTATTGATCCAACAGCCCAAATAATTGATAATATTGATATAGGTGTTAAATAAATATTATTATTTGATTTAATAATAGGTTTTTGCGTTTTAGAAGTTTCTGAAATAGACCTAAATGATGTATTGTCAATAACTTCAGCATTGCTTATGGTATATTCCGGTAAAAATCTTTGTGCAATATTTAGCCTGGTAATATTACTATGATTATATAAACTTAAATCTGCTTGTATATTATAAGGAATAAGCAATTTTAATAAGAGTAGCATCCAAATATAATAATTCCATTCTCCCGTTAAGTGTTTTTTTAGTAATAATTTTGCAAATAAAATTAACAAAACAACTAAACTTGCCATTAAAGATCCTAAAAAAACGTGATTATATACTATAGAATGAAACATATCTACTCCTCACTTTCATGTATATTTTCATCTAATATATCCTTTAGTTCTTTCACTTCGGTTTCGCTTAAATTCCTAGCTTTTAAAAAATTTGACATCATTAAATTAAATGATCCTCCATATACTTTGTTTATGAATGAATCATTTTCTAATCTACAACAATCTTCTTCTTTCACAATAGGATAATATAAATAATAATTACCATCTTGATTAAAAGCTACCGCATTCTTTTTTATTAGTCTTCTAATAAGAGTTTTTATAGTTTTAGGTTGCCAGTTGGCTATATTGTCAAGTCTCTTAATTACTTCAATTGCCTTTAGTGGGCTCTCTTTCCAAAGAACTTTCATTACCAGCCATTCTGAATCTGATATTTTAGGTAAATCTTTCATTGCCAACACCACCTATAAGAATTTAAAATCATAATTGACTACACTTGTATTCCATATGTTTAGTGTAACAGAAAAATTTGTAAAGTCAATATTTTCTTTAGCCATATCAAATTTATTTTTAACAAAATTTCAGTTCCGCAGGAGATTATTTAATAACCAATTTACTCAAAATTATATACTAAGTTTAAAACGCAAAACAATCGTAACCCTTATAAATTAAAGGTTCACGATTGCTTCACCAATTCAACACAATTTCCATTGTGTTGAATCACATTTATGTTATAAGATTAAATCTAGTTATCTAAAAGCATTCCAAGTATCAGATCCTACTATGCCGTCTGCAGATAATCCATGATCTTTCTGAAGCTTAACAACTGCATCATAAGTACCTTGTCCAAAAGCTCCATCTGCTCCATACGAACCACAATTATATCCATGAGCAATAAGTGCATTTTGTAATGTTTTAACAGCATCACCTTTACTACCCACTCTAAGCAATGAAGATTTATTAGTAGTGTTATTTAAAGCATTCCAAGTACCAGGACCTACTATGCCGTCTGCGGATAGTCCATGATCTTTCTGAAATTTAACAACTGCATTATAAGCACCTTGTCCAAAAGCTCCATCTGCTCCGTACGAACCACAACTATATCCACGTGCAATAAGCGCATTTTGTAAATTTCTCACTAAATCTCCCTTACTACCCATTCTCAATAAATTTGAGTTAGAACCTGCTGAATTACTTAAAGCATTCCAAGTAGCAGGTCCCACTATACCATCTGCGGATAATCCATGGTCGTTCTGAATCTTAACAACTGCATTATAAGTACCTTGTCCAAAATCTCCATCTGCTCCAGTCGAACCACAACTATACCCATGAGCAATAAGCGCATTTTGTAATGTTTTAACATCGCTGCTTTTGCTACCCATTCTCAATAATGTTGAATAGTTATTTATAGAATTATTTAATAAAGCATTCCAAGTATCAGATCCTACTATGCCATCTGCTGATAATCCATGATCTTTCTGAAACTTAACAACTGCATTATAAGCACCTTGTCCAAAAGCTCCATCTGCTCCGTACGAACCACAACTATATCCACGTGCAATAAGCGCATTTTGTAAATTTCTCACCGAAGTACCCCTACTGCCTATTTTTAATAATGCGGAGCTATTGCTACTTGAGGAATTGTTTAATAAAGCATTCCAAGTGTCAGAGCCAACTATACCATCTGCAGATAATCCATGATCTTTTTGAAGTTGAAGAACCGCATTATAAGTGCCTTGTCCAAAAGTTCCATCTGCTCCATATGAACCACAATTGTAGCCATGGGAAATAAGCGTATTTTGTAATGATTTAACATCGCTACCTGCACTACCCATTCTCAACAACGTTGAATGGTTATTTGCAGAATTATTTAATAAAGCATTCCAAGTGTCAGATCCGGCTATACCATCTGCAGATAATCCATGATCTTTTTGAAGTTGAAGAACTGCATTATAAGTACCTTGTCCAAAAGTTCCATCTGCTCCGTACGAACCACAATTATAGCCTTTTGCTATAAGTTTTGTCTGTAAATTTCTAACAGCATCACCTGCACTACCCATTCTTAATAAAGTAGAACTATCAACTGTTGATCCACTTGCGGACCCATCGCTTACTCCATATCCATGTATATATGTGTTGTTTATATTATATTGATGTGATACAACAGCATCTCCGGAATTACCCTCAATCGTAGTTACAGTATTTGAACCATAATTTGTAACAATACCTGTATGCGAAACAACGCCACCACTTTGAAACATAATAACATCTCCAGGGTTAGGAGCATATCCTGATGAACTCCTTCGATATTTACCACGGCCTTCATACCAATTTACCCCATAAGGACAATAAGCATACATAGGTATATAACTTCCAATTATTCCCGCTTTATTTGCACACCAAGATACAAACATAGCGCACCAAGGTTCTCCATTCAATCCATACCATGCTCCATAAGGAGTTATATTGTTACCATTATTTTCTTTAAACCCTTTTTTTAGTTCCTCTTTTGCTACAGCGATGAATTTATCAATTCCTGCTTCACCTAAAGTGGTTGGTTTACCAGCCCATTCAATTGCTTTTACAATTATTTTAAATTCTTTAATTATACCCGAATCTAGCAATATTTTACCATAATCATTTGCTGCATTTGGAGCAGTCTTATTTTTGAAAAATCTAAAGTTATCAAAATCATAATCATCATTTATTTCAACATATAAATTACCATCATCGCGTATTTCTCCCTTCATTTCTACGGCTCCAAATGAAACATATAAATCTTTTATAATACAATTACTTTTGAATTCAACTTCCCTGGTATTCCTATTAGTAATAAAAGTTCTTTTTCCATTACTTTTATAAGTTTTTATCCATTCTGCAATTTTAGTCTTATACTCAGATGATTTTCTGATTGTTTTTGAGACATCAGAATCATTGTTAAATGTTAGTGCAGACCCTCCTCCATAGAGCGCGTGTGACATTAATGTCGCAGTAATATCCCAATTTTTCAGTTTACAAGTAGCAATTCCAGCTATCCAAATAGCTTTTTCCGTAAAATGTGGATCAATCATACCCATAATATTATCCATCCCCTCAATATTTTAAATTTGCAATCAAGCTTGATTGTTTTTGTATACATCTATAAAGAGGGTTTTAATATGGGATTTGTAAACCTTAAGTAAAAACATTTTTTAATTTGCAAACTGAATTGTATTACAATAGTATCTAACTTTATTAAAAATTGACTTACTAAGATTATTCAATTAAACTAATTAAGAACAATTAATTCTAGGAGGAGTTTTATGACAAAATCCAAAAAGCTATCTACTATTTTTATAGCTATATTTTTAATTGTATTGTTTACAGGTTGTACTAAAGCAAAGGAGCGAAAATATTCTTCTAGCGATGATTGGGGAAAAGATACCGTAATTTCTTTTGGTGATACCGATGGTCGTTTTGCCATTTTAGATGTCACTCATTCAACAGACATTCCACCTATATTGAATTTATTCGACATGAAGTACGACTCATCAATTGCCATTGAAGAATATATTACTAATTATAAAGAGATTACTCCTTATGCTTATACAATAGGAAAAAAAGGTTACACAAAATTAAATTACAACGATGGAAAAATTATACAATCGAAGAATTTAAAAGATTTCACTGATGTTGATATAAAAATTTTCAAGAAATTAAAATTAAAAGATCTGACCAAATGAAATAATTAATTTTAATAGGACTATACCAATATACATTTATTAAGACATCAGTCCAGCATTTTATGGATTATTCAACATATTTTATGTTATATATAGTATCATATACATTACTATATTCTACATTATCATCATCTTCAATTTGAGTAAATAGCATATCTAAAATATCATTTTGCCTTGATGTTAAAACAAACCTAGCTTCTATACTCTTCTCAGGTCTTACTGCTATTAATTCACCTTTATAACACTGGTAACACGGCGGTTCTATAAGTAATAACAAGTCCCATTATGCATATTGCATAATGGGACTCTTGAATATTCTCCAATAATTTCTTTGTATATTTTCATACTCCCAAACCTTTTTCTTTGATAATCCTCTTTTTTTAAGTTCTTTGAATCTCGTTCTAACTCTTTTCGATTTCATATACAGATGCATATACTTCTTCTTAACCATTGGTCTAATTCTTTCTATTGGCATCACAAACCACTAGTTCTACGAGTTAGAGTTATTTTGATGAAGCTTATGCTATAATAATTAAAATATAAGTAATTTATAGGAAATTGGGTGTACATAAAAATAAATTAATTACCTCAATAAACCTTTAGTAATATAACATACCTTAAAAAGGGCATTTTCTGAAGAAAGAAGAAGATATCTTAAGTAACCTATACTTCACATGATTATGAAAGGAATGTATGTTTAATGAAAAATAATAATGAATTTCTTGAAGAATATACACAAATACCAGATAAACAGGCTATAAGAAAATTTATTTGGACTCTTGTTATCCTTGTAAATGTTTTTAATTATGGTGGATTATCCTATTATCAAGATTCTGTATTAAATATGTCTATACCAAATTCTATATTAACTTTATTAATTGCTATTATTTCTATTTTCGATTTAGGTTCATTAATTTTTTATATTTTTCCCAAGCAATTGGACAAAATAACTTGGTTATATACAGCTATCGCTTTTACAGGAACTTCAATTTTTAATTTCTTTATTTCTTCCTTGGTTTTCCTACATGAATTAAATATCCCTATGTCTTATTTAATTGTTGTTATAAGTTTATTAATATATATACTTGTTATTACTGCTATAATATTTAATATAAAAAATAAGTTTAAAAATGTTTACAACAAAAAACATGTTAATAAGGTGTTTGTAGGAATATTTTCTTCATTATGTATTTCACTTGGAATTATTTTATCAAAACAAACAGAATTTAATAATATTGGTTTTGCAATCTCTCAATTAGTAATGGCTTATTTACTAATACTCCCATGCTCAGGATTTCATAAGTTTTATTTAATAATTAAAAACAAGGACAAATATAATAATCATGAATTAAGTAGTAATCCACTAAAAAAATAAAATTATGTTTTGCCTAATCAAATTTGTACAAAACTATAACCGTTAACTTTTTAAGAACTTGCTCTAATACACTATCACCTCACCAAATGCCTCCTGAAATAACCATGCAAGTTTTTCTCTAAGCATCTCTTCCATAGCACTACCAACATATCGTGATGCAATGTAACCAAATACACCACCAACTACCCCTCCAAAAATTGCACCTACTATTGGAAGTTCAGGTGATACAGCTTGAGCTGCAATAGCTCCTACTGTAGCACAAAACTCTGCAATTAACCCATTTGTAACTACGCAAGAAGCTAGAGCAGCTAATACCTTCGGTGTCGACGTTGTTTTTCCTTCATCCATCATTCCTACATAGTCATGGTACACCCCTGCTGTAACTCCAGCTATAATAAACCATTTATCTATGCCCTTAAAAAATGCTAATTTTTTTGTACTATTATATCCAAGTTTAAGTCTCTCTCCAAAAGAGGCTGCAGGCTTAAGTTTATATTCATCAAGAAGATGCCTTGCACCCGTAGTCGCATCATATTGATAAATTCTCATAAAACTTGGTTTAGTTGTATCATATATTTTAGTATCTGTTAATTGGTGATATATTTCATTATTGATAAAAGAGTTACCCAATGCAACATAATCTGATAATAAAGGTGCCCACTTGCTAGGATTTTTTGAAGCTTGCTCTATAACATTCTGTTTTATATTCAATGCAAAAACTCCATTAATTTTCGTATAATATGCTTCTTGTGTTATTGGTCCCCATCCACGTTTCATTGAATCGATAGTCCAATCATTAGCATTAGTTTGATAAATTGTAGAATGTCCACTTGACATAATGTTATTATCAATTTCTATATGACCTAATCCACTCCCAATGTTTACAGTTGAAATTTGATCAAATGCCCAATCATTTGGAAGCGAATATCCAATATTCCCACTAAAGCCACTAGACATATCACATACAAAACTACTGCAAGAATAGCCAGCTGCGGCAACTCGACTGCAAACATTTCTAGGACCATAAATGCCAACTTTATATCCACTTTCATTTATACTGAATTCATTACTAATTGCCCTAAAATACGGAATAATATAATTCGTAACATCATAATCTAGTGCATCATAATCAACGGCAATATAGATAATTGTTCCTGAAAGGAAGCTCATAGCATTGGCAGCTAATATAGCAGATTTTGCATCAGCTAACCCTTTATTTGTTGTAAAATAAGATGATTTAGTTCCTGACGTTTCAAATATTGGAAAAACTTTAATACCATTACCATATATGGTTTCTAATTCGCTTACTGTCATTTTAAACATTCCAGTAAGATATCTTCCAACTGCTATATAACCATTGTCATTAAGTGTTTTAGCTTTTTCTGCAGTTATAGTTGTAGCACAATCACAAACATTTCCTTTTCTAGCTGTGTCACCATTACTTACTAATAAAGAAGCCCAAGTTTGCATACCTGTAATTCCATCAGCAGGTAAACATGAAAACTTTTGGAACTTAGTTACTGCTGTTTTAGCGCCATTCCCATATTGTCCATCAAATCCATTTGGATCGAATTCCTTACCATTACAATATAGAGCATACTGCAATAGATATATTAATTTAGTTTTAGTACTTCCTGGTGTTAATACAGAGCATTTACCTTTTGTACCAGGTCCAAATACACCATTAGGGACAGGAATACCAATTTCAATTTGTAGAGCATAAAGCAGTCCCTTATTTGTATAACGTCCATATATACCATCACAAGGTATTAATCCAATATCATTATTGAAATATTGATTTGAAATATAATCATTATTAAGTCTTTGTTGAATTGTACGTACCTTAGCGTCCCCATTGTATCCTCCATAATTCAACAATTTAAAAGCATCCATAGCTAACAAAGATTTCATAATAGTTGCATCTACAACACCATTTTTATTGGCTAATCCTGCATCTGTTTGAAATTCAATTATTGCATTTTTAGTTAGTGATGTAAAAACACCAGTAAATTCTTTAGGATCATATCCCTTGCAATATAATGCACCTTGAAGGATAAATATTTTATTCTTATCAGTTGATGGTGAATTAATAGACAATCCTTTAAAAGCTGCTTTTGTACCAGGTCCAAAATTACCATTAGGTAATGGAATTTTAATTTCTATTTGTAAAGCTGTTATTAAAGCCTCCATTGTTCCCCAGCCAGTAATTCCATCTGCAGTAATAACCTTATACCCACCTATGCCTTGGTAGTTTTTATTTAACCAAGTTTGTGTTTGAAAAACATTAATATCCATTTTATAAAACCTCTTTTCTTATTTTTAGTTACATACAATACAAAGAGAAAAAAATTGTAATTGTAAATCTGTATAAATATATTTATACAGGTTTCAATTGTTGTGAATTAAATATCTAAAGAAGTCACCATATGAGTGCTCTGGACGTAACTTTAGGTGCTGCTTTCAACCTACGTGTAAAATTAAATTATTTAATGCTACTTGTTGTAATTATTTTAATAACATCTAAATAACAAAAGACTATAGTAAATAGTCATGTTACTATCTTTTTTTATAATAATGCTTCTATCGTTTTATAAAACCTGCTTTCTTATTTTTGTTTACATGTAATTTAATCAAAATAGTTATTTTTTTTCTTAACCATGCCTTCTTTGATGTCTTCAACATCAGACTTAATATTATCCATAGTATTAAGTCTGTCAGTAATATTTGTAATGATATTTTGGTAGTTCTGTTCTCTTTCTTCCTGTTTTATATCTCTTTTTTCTTGTGCTTTTAAAACATAAAAAATAAGTGATACACTTAATACCGCCCATACTCCCTGAGATGCAGCTGTTTTTATTAATTCGCTACTCATACAGTTCCTCCTAAGGTGATTTTTTTTACAAATTGATACGTATTACAGTACATTTTAATAGAGTGTTTTTTAATTCATCAAAAATATATTTTAAAATTGCTAAAAGCACCTAAACCGCACGTTTATAGAATTTCATTCATTAACGTGCGGTTTGTCGATTCAGTTGTTTGAACCCCTATTATGAAGGACAAAAATCATTTTGATTAGAAACTTAAATAATTAAACACATTATTTTTTAAATATATACTCTTTAATTTCTACAATATCCTTTTTTACATTTTCAACAATATTAAATTTTTCTGTTAATTTCGATATAATATCCTGATAATTTTTTTCCCTTTGGTCTTGTTTGTCATCTCTTTTCTCTTGAGTTTTTAATATGTAAAAAACAAGAACAACTGATAATGCAGCCCATATTCCTTGGGTGGATGCAATTTTAAATAATTCATTTTCCAAAAAAAACACTTCCTTTGATTTATCCTATATATTTTTTTAAATTTTTTAATGCACGTATTTTAGTGCTATTAACAGCTTGTCTTGAAATTTTTAAAGATTTTGCCAGTTCTACTTCTTTAATATTTAACAAGAATATACCTCTTAGTATTTTTCCTTGAAGTTTTGGTAATTCTTTTAACAAATCTTCTATTATAAAATCATAAATATCATCATGCCCCTGTAAATTATTTATTACATCATCTTCACAATGTATTTCAGTTTTTAAAACTTTACCATATTTTTGAGATAATCTAATGTATTCATTTTTAATAGAAACAAATATATATGAAACTATCGCTTTATCTTTTTGCAATAATTCACTTTTATCAACAGAAAATTTTTTTATGAGTTTTATAAGAGAGATTGTTAGGTCTGTATCTGCGCCATCATAATTTAATTTTCTAGCATATTTATTTATTAAAGGCCTAAATTTTTCTATAATCTTCATTGTAGCATCTTTATTATTGTTTTGAGATTCCTTTATTAATATTAATAGTTCGTCCTTCATAATTGTTTACTCCTTATGGCAATATTTTAATATATCATCAATTAAAGAGTGTTTTTCATATAAAATGTAAACTATGAATTTTAAAAAACGAACTAAAAAGAATTTCATTCTTAATAAAAAAAAGCACTATTACTAGTGCCTTTCATTTTTCTTATTCTAATCTATTAAATTTAATTCTAACAATTCTCCTTGTTCATGTGATTGCTTCAAAAGATCATTGTAAGTCTCTTTGTATTCTTTTGGAGATATGATCCCTATTCTTTCATTGTTGTTTTTGTGATTTTCAAAATATTGTTTTGCACTAATGAATTCTCCAAAAATAGCTTTTAAAATATTAAGCATATCATCTTCATTAATTTTTATATCCATGGTTCATCACCTCCACAATACATTAAATTCAATTAATTCAATAAAATCCCTCTTTTTTCATAAAACAAATATTACCATAGATATGTTATCTGGCAAACTATTATCTTAAGTAACATTAACAGAGTGTTTTCAATCAGAATGATGACATTTACAATTTTTCTAATCCGCACTGGTATATTCTTAGAACTTAATACTATTATGGCCTCCACAGTAACCAATATACATTTATTAAGGCCTCAGTCCAGCATTTTATAGATTAATCAACACATTTCATGTTATATTGAACCAAAATAAATACCCATCTGAACTCAGATGGGTATTTTAATATTATTTTTTAAATTTTTTTAATTTTTTTAATACCTCATTGCTTAAAAATATAATATCTTATTGAGATTTTAAAGAATTTTGACATTTTTTAAAAATCTCAATAAGATTATTATAATTTTGATTTAATTGAGATTCATATAGAGCAGTTCTATATTCTTTAATGTATTTTTCATTAACAGCTATTAAATCAATATTGTTTTCTAAACATTGTTTAAATAAAAGAAACCTTCCTATTCTGCCATTACCGTCTTGGAATGGATGTATTTTTTCAAAATTACTATGAAAGTAAGATAATTCGTGTAAATTAATACTTGAAGCTTTTTTAGTATTATAAAGCTCAATAAGTCCTAATTAGCCCATGAAGAACATAGCTGCAACGGGAAGTAACATCTTATATTACAAAGTTGATAAATACTTCATTATAAATCTTTGGGGCCTTGTTAATTGCTAAAATTAAATATATAGCAATGGTTTCTCTGTTTTCGTGACCTAAATATAATTTTATCTTATCATCTAAATTATTTTATAGAGTTTATATAAAAAATTATTATAAGTTAGTCTCAAAAAGCTCCTGTAATGTCAATAGTAGGAACTTTTTTTAAGAGTAGCTTACTATATGCATCTAAAATACTCAATAAAATGCTTTAAATACACCTAATAAGAAGGGTCTTTCACCCTTCTCATTTGTTAAATTGAAGTTAAGCTAATTACACTTCTACCAATTTGATTTCCGTAAGCATCAAAAAATAATATTACCCCATCACCAGCTTGTCCCTCTCGTGTATAGACACCCATAATACTCATAGAATTTTCATTATATCTATTAATATGGTTACAGCCTACTTCATCGCCATTTTTATCATAAATCTTAAAGCTAGCCCATGTATCTAAACCAGTACCGTCTATTCCAAATTCGCCACCCGCTATACCGACAATCTCTGATACTGTTACTCCTGTTGTTGCCATTGCCTTCTGTGTTGCAACAGTCTTTATTTGTTGTACACCTTGAGCCATAACACTTGTTCCCAGTGTCATTGCACCACATAATATACCGGTAAGTATCTTTATTCTTAAAGTTGTATTCTTCATTAATAATTCCCCCTTATTTAACCTCAAATAATAATACCATGTTAACCATAATAATACAATTTAACATCAACTTTTACAACCATTTACAAAAGTTGATATTAAATGCATAAACAATATATTCAAAAAATAAAAAAAAGTGCCATGAGTGGTTTGTCGGTTTCGTTGGCGGTACACCCTAGACATCAAGCTAAGAGAATTCTATAAAAACAAAGCCACCCATTTGTAAAAATATTATCATTGGGGTACCGGCAGCGAAACACGGAATTATACGCTAAGAATTAAAACTAATTAAAACAACGATTTAAGCATACTCTAGTGTATCCTTAAAAATTGTAACTAGGGTAGTTACTTCATTTTTTACAGGTGAATTTAACAGTAAATAAAAGGTTGTAAAGCTTCAATACCTTTACTTTGAATTATTTGCCATGTAATTTTACTCATGAAATAGCCTGGATTTGTATTAGAAGAGATTAAAAGAATAAAGTAAATAATACGTTCGTTTATTTCACCTAATTTTATGGGCATTACTGTTATAATACCGGTCATTTACTTACCTCTAAATCTGTTTTTCTTTTTGGATATATATTAAAGAAGAGCTTCTATTTTTAATTATTCACAAAAATATTCCACTAAAGATTAATTTAGTGGAATACCTTTGCTATGGTCATTAAACTAATTTGATATAATCTGCGCTAACAAATCCACCATGATTACCATAAAATATAGAATACCAATTACCTACTTTATTATCAATTTTGACTTTTTCATTTTTGTTTAGCGTCCCCAATATACTTGAATTTACAGTTGCCTTCGTCCTAACATTAAGTACGGACGCAGTAACTATCCCATACTTTCCAGAAGTTATAATTGGATCATGCGAAGCTGCGGATTCTCCAATAAAATTTAATCCGAGGTATGCAAATATACCTTTAACAATGCATAGTGCCACTTTTTCTTGATAATCGTTTGATAATAGTAATTTTTCCTCATTTGCATTAC
>DAVZGU010000002.1:0-24139 GCA_052274215.1 Clostridium sp.
TAACAACTCCTGAACCTACTGTTCTTCCACCTTCTCTGATTGCGAATCTTAATCCCTCATCCATTGCTACTTGAGTGATTAGTTCAACATTCATGTCTATGTGATCTCCTGGCATTACCATTTCCATTCCGTCTGGTAATTTTATTGATCCTGTTACATCAGTTGTTCTGAAATAAAATTGTGGTCTATATCCGTCGAAGAATGGAGTATGTCTTCCGCCTTCTTCTTTTTTAAGTACATATACTTGACCTACAAATTTATCATGTGGATGTATTGAACCCGGTTTAGAAAGTACTTGACCTCTTTGAATATCTGCTCTTTGTACTCCTCTTAGTAATGCTCCGATGTTGTCTCCGGCCATTGCTTGATCTAGAAGTTTTCTGAACATTTCAACTCCTGTACATACAACTTTTCTTTTATCTTCGCTAAGTCCAACGATTTCTACTTCTTCTCCAACCTTAAGTATCCCAGTTTCAACTCTTCCTGTAGCAACTGTTCCTCTACCTGTGATTGTGAATACATCTTCTACTGGCATCAAGAATGGTTTGTCTGTTGCTCTTGTTGGTGTTGGAATGTAGGTATCTACTGCTTCCATTAATTCAGCAATACATTTTGATGCTTCTTCATCAGTTGGGTTTTCTAATGCTTTTAATGCTGATCCTGTTACTATTGGAATATCATCACCAGGGAAGTCATACTCACTTAGTAATTCTCTTACTTCCATTTCAACTAGTTCTAATAATTCTGGATCATCTACCATATCTGCTTTGTTTAAGAATACTACTATATATCCTACTCCAACTCTGCTTGCTAATAGTATATGCTCTCTTGTTTGAGGCATTGGACCATCTGCTGCACTAACAACTAGGATTGCTCCATCCATTTGTGCTGCTCCTGTGATCATGTTCTTTACATAATCCGCATGTCCTGGGCAATCAACATGTGCATAATGTCTGTTTTCTGTTTCATACTCAACATGTGATGTGTTGATTGTAATTCCTCTTTCTCTTTCCTCTGGTGCTTTATCAATTTGGTCAAATCTAGACGCTTCCGCTAATCCCTTAGTTGCAAGTACCGCTGTTATTGCAGCTGTTAATGTTGTCTTGCCGTGATCTACGTGTCCTATTGTTCCTATGTTTACATGTGGTTTTGTTCTTTCAAACTTTGCCTTTGCCATTTTGTATTCCTCCTTATATTTGCATATTATCTTATATTTTGCTTGTTATTTACTTCCTATAACCTGTTCTTGAATACTCTTTGGAACTGGTTCATATGCAGCAAATTCCATACTGTATACTCCTCTACCCTGAGTTCTTGATCTAAGTGTAGTAGCATATCCAAACATTTCTGATAATGCAACCATTGCTCTAATTACTTGAGCGCCTGATTGAGCTTCCATTCCTTCTATTCTACCTCTTCTTGAATTAATGTCTCCCATAACGTCTCCCATGTACTCTTCTGGCACTGTTACTTCGACCTTCATTATTGGTTCAAGCAAAACTGGATCTGCTTTTGCCATACCGTTTTTGAATGCCATTGAACCAGCAACTTTAAATGCCATTTCGTTTGAGTCAACATCATGGTATGATCCATCAACTACTTTAACTTTAAAGTTAAGAACTGGGTATCCACCAAGAATACCGGTTTTTGATGCTTCTTTAATTCCATTCTCAATTGGAGATATAAATTCTCTTGGAATAGATCCACCAACCGTACAATTTTCAAATGAGTAAGGTTCACTAGTTGGTATTAACTCTATCCAACAGTGACCGTATTGTCCACGTCCACCTGATTGTTTAATGTATTTACCTTCTGCCTTAACTGCTTTTCTTATTGTTTCTTTATAAGCTACTTGTGGTTTTCCTACATTACATTCAACTTTAAATTCTCTTTGAAGTCTATCAACAATAATTTCTAGATGAAGCTCGCCCATACCACCAATTATTGTTTGACCTGTTTCTTGATCAGTATAAGTTTGAAAAGTAGGATCTTCTTCAGAAAGTTTTGCAAGAGACATACCCATTCTTTCCTGACCAGCTTTTGTTTTCGGCTCAATAGCTACATGAATAACTGGATCTGGGAAGTCCATGGTTTCAAACAATATTGGATGATCTTCATCACATAAAGTTTCTCCAGTAGTTGTATTTTTAAGTCCAATTACTGCACCTAATTCTCCTGAACGTAATTCTTCAACTTCTTCTCTGTGATTAGCATGCATTTTAACTAGTCTACCAACTCTTTCTTTCTTACCTTTGTTAGCATTTAATACGTATGTACCAGTTTTCATTACGCCTGAGTAAACTCTTGTAAACGCAAGTCTACCAACAAAGGGATCTGTAGCTATTTTAAATGCTAATGCTGCCATTGGCTCATCATCACTTGGGTGTCTTTCCATTGGTTCACCAGTATCAACATCTTGTCCTTTGGTAGCTGGTATGTCAAGTGGTGACGGCATGTATTCTATAACAGCGTCTATCATCATTTGAACGCCTTTATTTTTATATGAAGAACCACAAATTACAGGTACTATTTCATTCTTAATTACACCTTTTCGTAATGCTGCTTTTAATTCTTCTTCACTTATTTCTTCACCATCAAGATATTTCATCATAAGCTCTTCATCTAGCTCAGCTATTGCTTCAACCATAGCTGCTCTGTATTCTTCTGCTAACGCTTTCATATCTTCTGGAATTTCTATTTCTTCTATTTGTGTTCCTAAATCATCCTTATAGACTTCTGCAACATTTCTAACTAAATCTATAATACCTAGGAATCCTTCTTCTTTACCTATTGGAAGCTGTATTGGAACTGCATTAGCATGAAGTCTTTCTCTCATCATGTCTACAACGTGATAGAAGTCTGCACCCATTATATCCATTTTGTTAACATATGCCATTCTTGGTACCTTATATTTAGTTGCTTGTCTCCATACTGTTTCAGATTGTGGTTCTACTCCGCCTTTTGCACAGAATACAGAAACCGCACCATCAAGTACTCTTAAAGATCTTTCAACTTCAACTGTGAAATCTACGTGCCCTGGTGTATCAATGATATTTATGTTATAACCCTTCCAGAAACAAGTTGTAGCCGCAGAAGTTATTGTTATACCTCTTTCCTGTTCTTGTACCATCCAGTCCATAGTAGCTCCGCCATCATGAACCTCACCTATCTTGTGTGTTTTTCCTGTATAGAATAATATACGCTCAGTTGTTGTTGTTTTACCAGCATCAATATGAGCCATAATACCTATATTACGGAATTTTTCTAAAGAATATTCTCTATCCACTATTTGCGCCTCCTGTCAACGAGTGATTTTAAATTTGACAAAACTGTCTTGGCAAGGCCAAAACAGTTTTAATATTAATACTTGTAATGTGCAAAAGCCTTGTTAGCTTCAGCCATTTTATGAATATCTTCTCTCTTCTTTACTGCTGCTCCTGTATTGTTTGCAGCTTCGAGTAATTCGTTAGCAAGTTTTTCTCTTGCATACTTCTCTCCTCTATTATCTGCAGCAATAAGCAACCATCTTAATCCTAATGTCTGTCTTCTCTCAGGTCTAACTTCGATAGGCACTTGATAATTAGCTCCACCTATTCTTCTAGCTTTTACTTCAAGTAATGGCATAACATTATTTAATGCTTCTTCAAAAACCTCTAAAGGTTCTTTACCTGTTTTTTCTTTGATTATGTCAAAAGCCTCATAGCATATTTTCTGTGCTACTCCTCTTTTACCATCCTCCATTACATTGTTTATTAACTTTGTAACGACTTTGCTGTTGTACATAGGATCTGGTAATACATCTCTTTTTGCAATATATCCTTTTCTCGGCACTTTACTTCCCTCCTTAACAATTTTAATTAACTCATAGGTACTCGATATCTCTACCGCAAAGTACTCTGTACTCCTGCAAATGTATGTAAATATAAATTTTCATATATATAAATGCTGAAGACATTGCACCTTAATTCAAAGCATTATTTTTTTTGCTTTGGTCTCTTAGTACCGTATTTAGATCTACTTTGTAGTCTGCCCGCAACTCCAGCAGAGTCTAATGTTCCTCTGATGACGTGGTATCTAACTCCTGGTAAATCTTTAACTTTTCCACCTCTTATAAGTACAACACTATGTTCTTGTAAATTGTGGCCTACACCTGGTATATAAGCAGTAACTTCGTATCCGTTTGTAAGTCTAACTCTTGCTACTTTTCTTAATGCTGAGTTTGGCTTTTTAGGAGTTGTTGTTTTAACTACTGTACAAACTCCTCTTTTTTGCGGACAGTTCTTCAATGCTGGTGCAGCTGACTTTGTTGCTAATGTCTTTCTGCCTTTTCTTACTAATTGATTGATAGTTGGCATAATTTCACCCCCTCATTTTTATAAGCTGATCTTCATTTATATCAATGCAGCGTAACATAACTAAATCGCTATGTTACCGCATGGATATATCTATATTATTTAGTTGCTAGCATTAATTTAATCTTCGAAACGCAATGCTGT
Organism: Clostridium sp.; assembly: GCA_052274215.1. Taxonomy (GTDB): domain Bacteria; phylum Bacillota; class Clostridia; order Clostridiales; family Clostridiaceae; genus Clostridium_AD. The sequence continues at coordinate 4,497 of DAVZGU010000002.1, forward strand.
TGCTGATGCAACATCTATATCACAAAGATTTCCTAATTCTTTCATTGTGTCTACAAATATTATTTGTAGGGAATTAACCTTGGCTAGTTTTAGAATAGGATCAGTAATACTACTATCAGCATCTTTGGCTATATACAAAACTTTACCCTGACTATTCTTTAACGCTTTTAGGGTTTGTTTAACTCCAACGACTTTCTGACCTACAATTTTACCTACCATTTCTAACCCCCTTCACAATTATAATCAAAAGATTTATCTAATTAAGATACATCTGCTCGATTTAAATCACACACAAGGTGTATTTTATCATTTTACTATCACCCTGTCAACTAGTTACAACCTATACTTCCAAATCATTTTCAATTTCTACCTTTTCATCATCTTCAGTATTGATTTTTATTGTTCTATATCTTGTCATTCCAGTACCCGCAGGTATCAGTTTACCAATTATTACATTTTCTTTTAATCCAAGCAATGGATCAATTTTACCCTTAATAGCTGCATCAGTAAGTACTCTTGTTGTCTCCTGGAATGATGCCGCTGACAAGAATGATTCCGTTGCAAGTGCCGCTTTAGTTATACCCAATAGAGAAATTTTCCCCTGAGCAGGTACGCCACCTTCAGCTTCAATTTTTGCATTAGCATCTTCAAAAGCAAATATATCTACTAAATTTCCTGGAAGTAGTTCAGTGTCTCCAGATTCCTCAACCTTTACTTTTCTTGTCATCTGTCTCACAACAACCTCTAAATGTTTATCATTTATATCAACACCTTGAAGTCTATAAACTTTCTGTACCTCTGATGATAAATAATTTTTAACTCCATTAACGCCTTTGATTCTTAAAATATCATGTGGGTTAACTGAACCCTCAATTATCTCATCTCCGGCCTCAATTCTATCACCATTTGCAACTTTTAATCTTGATCCAAAAGGTATATCATAACTTAATTCTTCTCCTGCATCACCAATTACAATGACAACTCTCTTTTTCTTAGTATCTTCCATTTTAACGCTACCGCATACATCACTTACTATTGCGAGTCCCTTTGGTTTTCTAGCTTCAAATAATTCCTCAACTCTTGGAAGACCTTGAGTTATATCTGATCCCGCTACTCCACCTGTATGGAATGTTCTCATTGTAAGTTGTGTTCCCGGTTCTCCTATAGATTGAGCTGCAATTATACCTACGGCTTCGCCAATGTTAATCTTTTGAGACGTTGCCATATTCATTCCATAACATTTAGCACAAACTCCAATTTTAGCCTTACATGTAAATACTGATCTAATCATAACTTTCTTTACACCAGACTTTTGAACTTCTTCTGCTAACTTAATATCCATATACTCATTCTTAGGAACTATTACTTTACCTGTTTTTGGATGAATAATATCTTCAGCAGAATATCTTCCAGTCAATCTTTCAACTAACTGTTCAATTACTTCACTTCCATCACAAATTTCTGAAACTTCAAAACCTTCATTCGTTCCACAATCTTCGTGTCTTACGATAACATCCTGACATACATCAACAAGCCTTCTTGTTAAATAACCTGAGTCAGCCGTTTTAAGTGCTGTATCTGCATTACCTTTTCTAGCTCCATGTGTTGAAATAAAGTACTCTAATACACTTAGTCCATCTCTAAAGGATGCTCTAATAGGCAACTCAATTATCTTACCAGATGGATTAGCCATAAGGCCTCTCATACCTGCTAATTGCTTGATCTGACTCTTAGACCCTCTGGCACCTGAATCTGCCATCATGAATATCGGATTGAATTTGTCCAAACTATCCATTAGTGCATTTGCAACATCTTCTGTAGTTTTAGTCCATTTTTCTATTACTCTTTGGTATCTTTCTTCCTCGGATATAAATCCTCTTCGATACATCTTCTCAATTTTTTCAACAGTTTCATCTGCATCTTTTAACAATGCTTTTTTAGCCTCTGGAACCACCATGTCAGATGTAGCAACCGTAATTGCTCCAATTGTTGAGTAATGATATCCCTTAGCTTTTATTTTATCTAGCATCTTAGAAGTTTCTGAAGGACCATATTTTAAGTAGCATTTATCAATAATACTACCAAGATTCTTTTTACTTACCAAGAAGTCTATCTCAAATTTCAATTCATTCCCAGGAATGCTTCTATCAATAAACCCTAAATCTTGAGGTATAGTTTCATTGAAAATTAATTTCCCAGGTGTAGTTTCTATAATTGAAGTTATGCTTACACCATCAACGGTGCCAAATAACTTAACCTTAATTTTAGCATGAATATCAATATCCTTTACTTGATAAGCCATTATTACTTCATCTGGTGATGAGAATGATCTTCCCTCACCTTTAGCACCATCTTTATCAATAGTTAAATAGTAAGCGCCTAAAACCATATCTTGAGTAGGTACACAAACTGGTTTACCATCTGATGGTTTCATAATGTTATGTGCAGCAAGCATTAAGAACCTTGCTTCAGCTTGAGCTTCAACAGATAGAGGTACATGTACCGCCATTTGATCTCCATCAAAGTCAGCATTATAAGCCGTACATACAAGTGGATGTAGTTTAATAGCCCTACCTTCTACAAGTATAGGTTGGAAAGCTTGAATTCCTAGTCTATGAAGTGTAGGTGCACGATTTAATAGTACTGGGTGATCAGCTATTACTTCTTCAAGTACATCCCATACTTGGGGCATAACTCTCTCTACCATTCTCTTAGCACTCTTAATATTATGCGCTACTCCACTTCCAACTAGCTTTTTCATAACAAAAGGCTTAAATAATTCTAAAGCCATTTCTTTTGGAAGACCGCATTGATACATTTGTAACTCTGGTCCAACAACTATAACTGAACGGCCTGAGTAATCAACACGTTTTCCAAGTAAATTTTGTCTGAATCTTCCTTGCTTTCCTTTTAACATGTCAGATAGAGATTTTAAAGGTCTATTCCCTGGTCCCGTAACTGGCCTTCCTCTTCTTCCATTATCAATTAATGCATCTACAGCTTCTTGAAGCATTCTTTTTTCATTTCTAACAATTATATCTGGAGCACCTAAATCTAGAAGTTTTTTTAACCTATTGTTACGGTTTATTACCCTTCTATACAAATCATTTAAATCAGATGTAGCAAATCTTCCTCCGTCTAATTGTACCATCGGTCTTAAATCAGGAGGTATAACTGGGATTACATCGATTATGATCCATTCAGGTTTATTTTTAGATTTTCTAAATGATTCTGACACATCTAGTCTTCTTATACTTCTGATTCTTTTTTGTCCTGTACTAGTTTTTAGGTCTTCTTTTAATTCCTTAGATAATTCTTCTAAGTTAATATCCTGTAAAAGTACTTTCACAGATTCTGCACCCATACCAGCTACAAAACTATCATCTCCAAATTTATCAATAGCTTCTCTATATTCTTTTTCACTAAGGATTTGTTTTTTAAGTAGTGATGTTTCTTTTGGATCCAATACTACATAAGAAGCAAAATAAAGAATCTTTTCTAAAGATCTAGGTGACATATCTAAAATAAGTCCCATACGAGATGGTATTCCTTTAAAATACCAAATGTGAGATACTGGGGCAGCAAGTTCAATATGCCCCATTCTTTCACGTCTTACTTTAGATTTTGTAACTTCAACGCCACATCTATCACAAACTATTCCCTTATACCTTACTCTCTTGTATTTTCCACAGTGACATTCCCAATCTTTAATTGGTCCAAATATTCTTTCACAAAATAACCCATCTCTTTCAGGTTTTAAAGTTCTATAGTTTATAGTCTCTGGTTTTTTTACCTCACCTTTTGACCATTCTCTGATCTGTTCCGGTGATGCTAATCCTATTTGAATAGCATCAAAATTATTAAATTCAAACAAGGGTTCATCCTCCCTTCATATTAATGTTCATCATTAAAATCATTTAATTCTAAATCTTCACCAAATTCTTCTGCCGGTATTTCATCGTAATTTATATCAATGTCTGGTTCTTCATCTTCATCGATAAGCTCAATATACTCTTCCGTTGGTGCTTCAGGAATTATATCTTCTGATCCTTCTATGTTAACATTTAAATTTAATTCTTCCATTTCATCATCAACTGATTCCTTCAGTTTAATTTCTTCTAATTCATCAGTAAGAACTTTAACATTTAAACACAACGCTTGTAATTCCTTTATAAGAACTTTAAAGGATTCAGGCACACCAGGTTCTGGAATATTCTCGCCTTTTACTATTGCTTCATATGTTTTAACTCTACCAACAACATCATCGGATTTAACTGTTAAAATCTCTTGTAATGTATGAGCTGAACCATAAGCTTCTAATGCCCAAACTTCCATTTCTCCAAATCTTTGGCCACCAAACTGTGCTTTACCACCTAATGGTTGCTGAGTTACGAGAGAATATGGTCCTGTAGATCTAGCATGTATTTTGTCATCTACTAGATGATGTAACTTTAAGATGTACATATAGCCAACAGTAACTCTGCTGTCAAATGCTTCTCCTGTTCTTCCATCATATAAATCAGTTTTTCCATCTGTATTATATCCTGCTTTTTCCAAGCACGCTTCGATTTCTTCTTCAAGCGCACCATCAAATACTGGTGTTGCAATATGCCAACCTAATTCACTAGCTGCCCATCCTAAGTGGACTTCTAATACCTGACCTATGTTCATACGAGAAGGAACCCCTAGTGGATTTAAGCATATTTGAAGTGGCCTTCCATCAGGTAAAAACGGCATATCTTCTACTGGTAATACTCTAGATATAACCCCTTTATTACCATGTCTTCCTGCCATCTTATCGCCTACAGATATCTTTCTCTTTTGAGCTATATAACATCTAACTAGTTCATTTACGCCTGGTGGAAGTTCATCACCATTTTCTCTAGTGAACACTTTAACGTCAACTATTATTCCAGCTTCGCCATGTGGCACTCTAAGTGATGTATCTCTTACTTCTCTTGCCTTTTCACCAAATATCGCTCTTAATAATCTTTCCTCTGCGGTAAGTTCTGTTTCTCCCTTTGGAGTTACTTTTCCAACTAGAATGTCTCCAGATCTTATCTCAGCACCTATTCTTATTATTCCGCCCTCATCTATATCTTTAAGTGCGTCTTCGCCAACATTAGGAATATCCCTAGTTATTTCTTCTGGTCCAAGCTTTGTATCTCTAGCATCTGATTCATATTCTTCAATGTGTACCGATGTAAATATATCATCACGAACAAGTTCTTCAGATATTAACATTGCATCCTCATAGTTATAACCTTCCCAAGTTACAAATCCAATACGGATGTTCTTACCTAATGCTATTTCTCCAAGGTCAGTTGAAGGTCCATCTGCTAAAACAGTATTTACTTCAACTTTTTCGCCTTTATTCACTATAGGTTTTTGATTTATACACGTACCCTGATTAGATCTTTTAAATTTTAGAATTTTATAAACATCTAATCCACTATCTGAATCTCTTCTTACCTTAATTTCATTAGCACTTACATACTCAACTGTGCCTGCATTTTTAGCCTTTGGAAGAACACCAGAATCTACTGCAGCTCTATATTCTATTCCAGTAGCTACAATTGGAGATTGTGATTTGAGTAGTGGTACTGCTTGACGTTGCATGTTGGAACCCATTAGTGCACGACTAGCATCATCATTTTCAAGGAATGGAATCATAGCTGTCGCAACAGAAACTATCTGTCTTGGCGATATATCCATAAGATCTACTTCTTCTTTTGGAACAACCATTACTTCTTCTTTAGCTCTTACAGTTACTTTTTCATCTACAAAAGTACCATCTTCGCTAATTGGTTCACTTGCCTGTGCTACTAGATATGCATCTTCTTCATCCGCAGTCATATACACAATTTCGTTTGTAACTACTGATGTTTTCTTATCTACAATCCTATATGGTGTTTCAATAAACCCATATTCATTAACTTTAGCATAACTCGCAAGGGAGTTAATAAGTCCTATATTGGGTCCTTCTGGAGTTTCTATAGGGCACATTCTGCCATAATGTGAGTAATGAACATCTCTAACCTCAAACCCAGCTCTCTCCCTAGAGAGACCGCCTGGTCCTAGTGCAGATAGTCTTCTTTTATTTGTAAGTTCTGATAATGGATTTGTTTGGTCCATAAATTGAGAAAGTTGTGAACTTCCAAAGAATTCTTTTATAGCTGCGGCTACAGGTCTTATGTTTATAAGCGCCTGAGGCGTTATTCCTTCTTGGTCTTGGATTGTCATTCTTTCCTTGACAACTCTTTCCATTCTAGACAAACCTATTCTAAATTGATTCTGTAAAAGTTCACCTACAGATCTAATCCTTCTGTTTCCTAAATGATCAATATCATCAATATAACCGATATCGTAAGTTAGTCCTAACTCGTAGCTCACTGTAGCATACATATCATCTTTAATTATATGTTTAGGTATTAATCTAGTTTTATTAGCTTTTATTTGTTCTTTAATTGATTCTTCATCACTAAAATTATCCAATATCTCTTTTAATGTTGGATAATGGACCATTTCCCTAATATTAAGATCAGAAATATCAAAGTTAACTACTTTATTAATGTTAACAAAGTGATTTCCTATAACTCTTAACACCTTATCCTCTACTTGAAGATCTACTACATTAATTCCTAAGTTTTGAATTTCTAGAGCAACTTCTCTATCTATCTTTTGACCTTTTTCAACTATAACTTCACCAGTTGTAGGGTTAACAATATTCTCAGCAGCAATTTTATTTGCAATTCTGTGATTAATTGATAACTTCTTATTAAATTTATATCTACCAACCCTTGATAAATCATACCTCTTAGCATCAAAGAATAGTGAATCAATAAGGGATACCGCACTATCCACTGTAGGTGGTTCGCCTGGTCTTAATCTCTTATATATTTCAATCAAAGCTTCTTCTCTTGTTTTAGTATTATCTTTTTCTATTGTAGCTTTTAGTCTTTCTTCTTCACCCAATAACTGATGTAAGTCTAAATCACTACCATTGTCCATCATAGCTCTTGCCAAAATACTTATAGGCAATTTTCTTGTCTTGTCAATTCTAATATATACAATTTCATTAGAATCTGTTTCATACTCGAGCCATGCTCCTCTGTTTGGAATTACTGTTGCAGAGTAAAGTTTTTTCCCAGTTTTATCAACAGAATAATTGTAGTAAACCCCTGGTGATCTAACCAATTGACTTACTATAACTCTTTCTGCTCCATTTATAACAAATGTTCCTTGTGGTGTCATCAGTGGGAAGTCTCCCATAAAGACTTCTTGTTCCTTAATTTCACCTGTTTCATTATTACGCAATCTAACCTTAACTTTTAACGGCGCTGCGTAAGTTGTATCTCTTTCTTTACATTGTTCTTCAGTATACTTAATGTTATCTGTATCAAGTTTGTATCCTACAAACTCTAGAACAAGATTTCCAGTATAATCTTGAATAGGATTTATATCGTCAAAAACCTCTTGAAGTCCTTCTTTTAAAAACCAATCATAAGAGTCTAACTGTATCTCAATTAAATTTGGCATATCAGTTACTTCACCTATTTTTGAAAAACTCATTCTTGTTCTTTTACCTAATTGGACAGGATGTACCATCAGCTTTCACCCCTTGTATAAACTAAAATAACCAAAAACACACTTTCCCCTAGGACCTTATGCTTTTGGATTCACATATTTATTATGTTATTATAACCATTTTTGTTAATTTAATTCACATTAACCAGTAATTGCATTTTTATAACGCTAAACTACTAATTTTTAATGCATTACGCTATATTATCATAAGAATAATTCTATGTCAACATAACGTTTTAAAAAAGGGCACTCTTATCTAAAAGTACCCTGTTTATGATAAAATTATTTTATTTCTGCTGCGCCGCCAACTTCTTCTATTTTAGCTTTTAATGCTTCCGCATCTTCTTTGCTTATAGCTTCTTTAATTGTCTTAGGTGCTCCATCAACTATATCTTTAGCTTCTTTTAATCCTAATCCAGTTATTTCTCTAACAACTTTAATAACTTTAATTTTGCTAGCGCCTGCACTAGTTAAAATTACGTCAAATTCAGTTTTTTCTTCAACAGCTGCTGTAGCAACTCCTGCAGCTGCAACTGGTGCAGAAGCACTCACTCCGAATTCTATTTCGCACTCTTTTACTAATTCATTTAATTCTAAAACACTCATATCTTTTATAGCTTGAATAATTTCTTCTCTTGTCATTATAAATGCACCTCCGAATTTTTTTCATATAAACATTGTTTTGTACTTGCCTTTTAAAAAAGGCATAATTTGAATCAATTAAAAATCGCTATGTACTTCAGCTTAATATTTTAAATATTATTGAGCTGATTCCTTTTGCTCTTTAACTGAATTCAATAGGTATGCAAGATTTGATAATGGAGCTTTGAAGCTTCCAAGTAATTTTGCAATAAGAACATCTCTTGGTGGTATTGATGCAAGAGCGTTAACCTCAGCACCATCGAATATTTTACCTTGAATTATGCCTGCTTTAAGTTCTAATTTTTTATGAGTTTTTGTAAATTCATTTAAAACTCTAGCTGCAACAGTTGCATCTTCATATCCAAATGCCATTGAAATAGATCCTTGTAGGTGAGTTACTATACCTTCAATTCCTAATTCCCTAGCCGCTAGAATAACTAAAGTGTTTTTATAAACTTTATATTCTACCCCAACTTCTCTAAGGTTTTTTCTTAGTTGCGTATCTTCTTCTACATTCAGACCTTGATATTGACTAAATACTACACCTTGAGCTTTTGCTAATTTTTCTTTTATTTCTGCTACTTTTGCTTCTTTTAATTGTCTATTATTGCTTAACACTGTATATCCACCTCCTAACAGTTTTTAACTGCTTTATAAAAAATTAAAATCTCTCCGTAGACACGAAGAGACCTAATATACGTATACAAGTATACTTATAGGAATCCTCGGTAGGCATGTTGTCTTTTACGCTTTCGCACCTACTATCTACGGAATATCATTTATTTCACTTTGAATATTGTATCATTTTTAAACCTATTTGTCAATACTAGTCTAATACTTTAGCTTGATTGACTTTTATTCCAGGTCCCATAGTGCTTGAAACTGATACTGATTTTAAGTATTGTCCTTTAGCTGCTGATGGTTTAGCTTTAACTACTGCTTCCATTAAAGCATGGAAGTTTGCAATTAATTTCTCAGCACCAAAAGATTTTTTTCCAAGCGGTACATGAATTATAGAAGTTTTATCAACTCTATACTCAACTTTACCAGCTTTTATTTCATTTATTGCTCTAGCAACATCAAATGTAACTGTTCCTGACTTTGGATTTGGCATTAATCCCTTAGGTCCAAGTACTCTACCTAATTTACCAACAACACCCATCATATCTGGAGTAGCAACAACTATATCAAATTCAAACCAATTTTCTTTTTGTATTTTTTCAACTAATTCATCAGTTCCAACGAAGTCTGCTCCTGCAAGTTCTGCTTCTTTAGCTTTTTCGCCTTTAGCGAAAACTAAAACTTTAACTGTTTTACCTGTTCCATGAGGAAGTACTACTGCACCTCTAACTTGTTGATCTGCATGTCTTGGATCAACACCAAGGCTTATTGCAAGTTCTACAGTTTCATCGAACTTAGCTTTAGATGTTTTCACCACAAGTTCCATAGCTTCTGTTGGTGTATATAGAGCGTTTTTATCTATAAGCTTAGCGCTTTCTATGTAATTTTTTCCCATATTAGTATCCTCCTTCGTGGTAATAACGGTTTTTACCTCCCACGTAATTAATTTAAAATTATTCTTCTACAACTATTCCCATACTTCTTGCTGTTCCAGCTATCATACTCATAGCAGATTCAATTGATGCTGCATTTAAATCTGGCATCTTAAGTTCTGCTATTTCTCTTACTTTAGCTTTAGAAACTGTAGCAATTTTGGTTTTGTTTGGAACACCAGAACCGCTTTCTAATCCAACTGCTTTCTTTAACAATATTGCTGCTGGTGGAGTTTTTAGTATGAAACTAAAAGATCTATCTTGATATACTGTTATAACTACTGGTATTATCATACCTGCTTGATCTGAAGTTTTTGCGTTGAATTCTTTACAGAATCCCATAATATTAACTCCGTGTTGTCCAAGTGCTGGTCCAACTGGTGGTGCCGGAGTCGCTTTTCCTGCAGGAAGTTGAAGTTTTATCATCCCTGTTATTTTCTTAGCCATGAATTTATACCTCCTATATTGTGGTAAAGCGGATTAAAAATCCTCCCACTTACTAAAACTTTCGTTTTATTAAGTCCTAGTCTAATTTTTGTATTTGATTGAATTCTAGTTCAACAGGAGTTTCCCTGCCAAACATATTTATAAGTGCTTTAATTTTTTGCTTATCCAAATGAATTTCTTGTATTAAAGCAACAAATCCTTCTAATGGTCCAAATGTTACCTGAATATTCTCACCTATTTCGTAGTCAACAACTATAGTTTTTTCTGATATACCCATAGTTCTAACTTCGTCTTCAGTAAGAGCTACCGGTTTAGAACCTGGTCCTACGAACCCAGTTACACCTCTGGTATTTCTAACTATATACCAAGATTCATCTGTCATAAGCATTTTAACCATAACATAACCTGGAAACACTTTTTTTAAAGTTATTTTCTTTTTTCCATCCTTTACTTCAACTACTTCTTCCATAGGAACTTGAATATCGTGTACATATTCTTCAAGATTTCTATTTTCGATAGCTTTTTCTAGGTTGACTTTAACTTTATTTTCATAACCAGAATATGTATGTACAACATACCATTTAGCTTTATCTGCCATAGCTCAAGGGGTGGAGTATTCCGTCCCCCTACCTCCTTCCTTTACCTTATTTAAAGATTAGTTTATAGAGGTTCTGAAAACCATAATCCAACAAACCTATTAAAACCACAAAAATAAAACAAAAACTTGTCACTGCAAAAGTTGCCTTTTTAACATCTTGTTTTGAAGGCCAAGTTATTCTTTTAGCCTCTGCCTTAAGTTCATTGAAAAACTTCACTATACCTTTTTGGTTTGATTTTTCCTTTACTTTAACATTCCCAGCAACAGCCATTTTATTCACATCCCTACCGTTTTGTGTTTTATGCTGTATTATTTTGTTTCTTTATGAAGTGTATGTTTGTGGCAGAACTTACAGTATTTCTTCATTTCTATTCTGTCTGGGTTATTTTTTTTGTTTTTCATTGTATTGTAATTTCTCTGTTTGCAATCAGTACAAGCTAAAGTTACTTTTACTCTCACAATCTACACCTCCCGGTTTTCCATCTATTTAAGAAAGCTCATACTTATTAAGCACTAAGCTATCTTTAGCATTTTTGTTATACCTAAATAATTTATCATAATTTAATACATATGTCAATGAATTAGTTAAAGGTGTTTTTTTATTAAACAATTTTCTTACTTCTAATTCATAATGCATTTTTTTGTTTGTGTTATTTAACTATTGAAGTAACAACTCCTGAACCTACTGTTCTTCCACCTTCTCTGATTGCGAATCTTAATCCCTCATCCATTGCTACTTGAGTGATTAGTTCAACATTCATGTCTATGTGATCTCCTGGCATTACCATTTCCATTCCGTCTGGTAATTTTATTGATCCTGTTACATCAGTTGTTCTGAAATAAAATTGTGGTCTATATCCGTCGAAGAATGGAGTATGTCTTCCGCCTTCTTCTTTTTTAAGTACATATACTTGACCTACAAATTTATCATGTGGATGTATTGAACCCGGTTTAGAAAGTACTTGACCTCTTTGAATATCTGCTCTTTGTACTCCTCTTAGTAATGCTCCGATGTTGTCTCCGGCCATTGCTTGATCTAGAAGTTTTCTGAACATTTCAACTCCTGTACATACAACTTTTCTTTTATCTTCGCTAAGTCCAACGATTTCTACTTCTTCTCCAACCTTAAGTATCCCAGTTTCAACTCTTCCTGTAGCAACTGTTCCTCTACCTGTGATTGTGAATACATCTTCTACTGGCATCAAGAATGGTTTGTCTGTTGCTCTTGTTGGTGTTGGAATGTAGGTATCTACTGCTTCCATTAATTCAGCAATACATTTTGATGCTTCTTCATCAGTTGGGTTTTCTAATGCTTTTAATGCTGATCCTGTTACTATTGGAATATCATCACCAGGGAAGTCATACTCACTTAGTAATTCTCTTACTTCCATTTCAACTAGTTCTAATAATTCTGGATCATCTACCATATCTGCTTTGTTTAAGAATACTACTATATATCCTACTCCAACTCTGCTTGCTAATAGTATATGCTCTCTTGTTTGAGGCATTGGACCATCTGCTGCACTAACAACTAGGATTGCTCCATCCATTTGTGCTGCTCCTGTGATCATGTTCTTTACATAATCCGCATGTCCTGGGCAATCAACATGTGCATAATGTCTGTTTTCTGTTTCATACTCAACATGTGATGTGTTGATTGTAATTCCTCTTTCTCTTTCCTCTGGTGCTTTATCAATTTGGTCAAATCTAGACGCTTCCGCTAATCCCTTAGTTGCAAGTACCGCTGTTATTGCAGCTGTTAATGTTGTCTTGCCGTGATCTACGTGTCCTATTGTTCCTATGTTTACATGTGGTTTGGTTCTTTCAAACTTTGCCTTTGCCATTTTGTATTCCTCCTTATATAAATAATTACACTTTTGTGCAAGTAAACTCATCCTAGTGTATTGTATGGATTTAATAGTTATGGAGCCCATAACCGGAATTGAACCGGTGACCTCCACCTTACCAAGGTGACGCTCTGCCGACTGAGCTATATGGGCATTTAATTTTGGAGCGGGAAACGGGTATCGAACCCGCGACACCCAGCTTGGGAAGCTGGTGCTCTACCACTGAGCTACTCCCGCCGACGTACAACTTAAAGCTATACACCAGTTACTAATTGTACTACTGTTTGTTTTTTTTGTCAATGCATTTTCATCTTTTACTTAGACATTTTTCTAATTTTCTTTTTACTCTTTGTAGCGCATTATCAATAGACTTTGCATGCCTATCTAAATCACAAGCAATCTCTTGATAAGATTTACCATCTAAGTATGACATCAACACTTCCATCTCTAGTTCTGAAAGAACTTCCCCAATTTCATTTTGAATGCTTATTACTTCTTCACGGCTTATAACTAACTCTTCGGGATCAGTAATTTTAGCACCTGATAGCACATCCAATAATGTTCGATCTGATTCCTCGTCATATATTGGTTTATTTAAAGATATATATGTATTAAGGGGAATGTGTTTTTGGCGAGTAGCTGTTTTTATTGCTGTAATTATCTGTCTTGTAACACAAATTTCTGCAAAAGCCCTAAAAGAAGATAATCTATCTGCCTTAAAATCTCTAATGGCCTTATAGAGACCTATCATTCCTTCTTGGTAAATATCTTCTTTATCAGCACCAATCAAAAAATACGACTTAGCCTTGGCCTTAATAAAATTTCTGTATTTATTAATTAAATATTCTTGTGCTCTAACATTTCTATTTTGTGCTTCAATAACTACTTCTTCATCCAATCTTTCTTCAAAGCATGAATCATCCACACTAGCTCTAATGATTTTTTCCAACAAATATCCCCTCCACACCAAACATGTGTCATATAGATGATTATACCTTAGCGCAATTTCTATAGTCAAGAAAATTCAATGGCTCCTGCGTATTTTTTCAAGTTTTTTCAATGTTTTTTCATCTATTCTCTCTTCTAACCAATTTCTTTTTCCCAAATATCTTTTTTCGATATTTATTTGAATCTCTTTTTGTGTACTAATTACTTCGTGATAAAATTCAATGGAGGACATTCTAGTTGCCCCCCTTTGAAAGGTAACTTGCTGCTCTAGCGAGTCTGATGTGACAACACAGACTTCGATTTTTCGTCCTATATTGTTAACCATTCTCTCAATATAATCATCCGCCGTTTCGCCCTCTTTTGTAAAAATCACAACTAAATTACCTTGTCTTTCTTTTTTTTGAAGGCTACCTTTAACCATCTGTGCATCAAAAACTATAAATATTTTATATCCTTTAAATCCCGAGTAATTTTGAAGAGTGTCAATAAGCTGCAGGCGTGAAGATTCGTAACTAAAATCTTTAATCTTTTTAAGATTTGGCCAGCTATTTATAACATTATACCCATCAACAAAAACTGTTTTCACTTTTTACCTCATTTAATCTTTTGCTTCATAATTTCATACATTATTATACCACCTGCAACCGATGCATTTAAAGATGTTATTTTTCCTACCATGGGTATTTTTACTAGCACATCACATTTTTCTTTTGTAAGTTTAGAAATGCCTCTACCTTCACTTCCAATAACAAGAGCTACCGCACCGGTTAAATCAGTATTAAAAACATAATTCTCGGCATCCATATCTGCACCATAAACCCATACTCCGAGTCCTTTTATTTCTTCAATAGTTGCATTTATATTAGTTACTTTTACTATTTTCATATGTTCAATTGCACCAGCTGATGTTTTATACACTGTTGGTGTAACTCCCACATTTTTTCTCTTAGGTATAATTATTCCGTGAGCTCCGCATACTTCTGCGGTTCTTATGATAGACCCAAAGTTATGTGGATCTTCAATTTCATCTAGTATAATTATAAAAGGCTTTTCTCCTCTTTCTTGCGCATATTCAAATATATCATTCAATTGAAAATATTTGTAAGGTGTTACTATAGCAATAACTCCCTGATGTGATGAAGTTTGTGATATTTCATCTAGTTTTCTTCTATCTACTTCTTTCGTAACAATTCCTTTTTCTTTGGCTAATGCTAGTACCACGCTTATAGATCCTACCATATCACCTTTGGCAATAAGAATGTACTCTATGGTTCTATCTGATTTTAGAGCTTCTATAACTGCATTTCTTCCTTCAACTAAATCTTCTCTCATGATTTTAGTCTCGACTTCTTTATTAACATTACTATTCTTAGGGCTTATTTCAGTTCTTTCCCTAGCAAACTTTTTGTTTTCTGGTGCATTCTCTTCACTTTGTTTGTTTCTTTTATTACCTACTCTGCCTTTATCTTCTCTACTTTCTTTTGTACCCGGTTCGTCACCTCTAAATCTTCTAGAAGACGTTCCACTTTTATCATACTTACTACTTGAAAACCCTCTACTTTCTTTTGCACCTTTTTCGCTCGTCCTAACTCTTTTAGACCCTGTTCCAGTTTTCTCTTCCCTACTACTTCCAAATCCACTATTTCCTTGATATTTTTTATTATCGCTCATTTCAAATACCTCTCTCTTTATCTATTTAACTTCATATTCTTTTCTTATTTCCAGCATTTTTCCACAACTCATACCGCCTTCTGGGCATGGTCCACTAACACAACTTGGCCCTGCATATTTAAAAAGTACAGGTGCTACAATTCTCGCTTGCATCAGCATTGTTTTTGCCATTTGACGTATTTCCCATTGAGCTCTAGTGCAACATCTCTGATTAAAGAAATGAATTAATTCTCTAGCATTCATAGTAACTATCATTTTAGTTTCACAAGCATTTGGAAATACATATCTCGCATCTTCGATAGCCTTTTTCTCAGCTTTGCCCTTAAGAATTGTATATTGTTTTTTCTCAATTTCTTCAGTATTTATTAATTTTTCATTCTTTAAGTATTTTTTTAAAAGATTAGCCAATTCATTTCTACACAATATCTCTACTAACTGATTATACTCCTCTTGAATGCGCTTCATAGATTCTATGAATATTATTTTTGCTTCTTCATCTTTTTCAATATTGGGAGGAATTATATATTCAAATTGTTTAAGCTTTACATATCTCTGACTCTGTTGAGAATATGATGCTACCCTATGTCTCACTAATTGATGGGTCAAACTTCTAGATATACCCTCAATTGCAAAAGTAAAGCTCACATGTTCTATTGGCGAATGATGGCCATAAGTCATTAACATATCTAACAACTTTTGTGTTTTTTGTTCATTCATATCTTCTAGTATTTCATCAACCCCAACTTGACTATAACAAAGTTTAGCTGCCGCTGCTATAATTTTTTCTGGATTAGGCGTATGCTCTATTAATTTAACCTTAAGCACAATTACTCAGCCCCCAAATTGTGGTTTATAACTTTCTCGAAAATATAGTTTAGCCTTTCATTCTTTTCACTTAAATATAGAAAACCCACTAAGGCTTCAAACCCCGTAGCCCATTTATATTCATTTAAATCTCCATTTTTAGGTGTTGTGCCACTTTTAGAGTTTCTAGCTCTTTTAAATATACTGAGCTCTTCTTCATCTAAATTTTCTATAAAGAATTTCATATACTCACTTTGCGCATGCGCTTTTACATGTTCAACTGCTTTAATATGAATTTTATGAGCATTCATATCTCTATTTTTTTCCACAAGATAGGTTCTAATAAATACCTCATAAACTGCATCTCCAACTAATGCAAGAACTAGTGGGTTTATCTGTTTAACTTGTTCTACTGTAAATTTACCCTTTAGCATATTAAATTCCATGCTTATTCTCCTTTTTAACTATTAGACATCTCTATGATAAAATAGCCATTGTATGCTGACTTATAACACGGCTACTACTTTTATCGTTATAGGTATTTCTATATCAATGTACTTACTACGGTCCTGCCCATCTTTACCGCTTTTATCTTTTATCTTTGAATTTATTATTATATGATACACATTTAAAATTAAAAACATCAAAAAAATAATAAAGCTCACCCTGTTTTAGGGCGAGCTTTATCACGGTACCACCTAAATTTGCACTCATTTTTTAACGGTTATGCTACCGGTAGTTTTGCTACAGCTCCGAAACGGGTTAAAAACTTTGAAAGTCTCTCAACTTAATATTTAATTTACATTTAATATTTTGTATAGTTACTAATCAATATACACATTAACCGTGCTACTGTCAATGGTAAAATCATCATCGAAGGTGTTGTGTAAATTGCAATATTAACGGCTTATAACATATCCGTTTATAAATGTTTTAGACCCATCATGAATAAGTACAATGGCACAGTTTCTATTCATAAAAAACCTACTCACATAATATGACTAACTTTTCACTAAAGAATCCTTGTTTTTAGCAAAAATCATTCTACCTGCTGCCGTCTGAAGTACTGATGTTACAATAACAACTATATTTTCACCAATATATCGTCTTCCACCTTCAACAACAATCATTGTGCCATCATCTAAATAAGCTATCCCTTGGCCCGATTCTTTTCCATCTTTCATCACTTGAATTTTCATTTCTTCCCCTGGTAGAACTACTGGTTTTACCGCATTTGCAAGTTCATTAATATTTAAAACTGGAACTCCTTGGAATTCAGCTACCTTATTAAGATTAAAATCGTTAGTAATTACTTTTCCATTCAAAACTTGAGCTAACTTCAGGAGTTTGCTATCTACTTCTGCAATATTGGGAAAGTCTTTCTCCCAAATTTCAACTTCAATATTTAATTCTTTTTGAATTTTGTTTAGAATATCTAATCCTCTTCTGCCTCTATTCCTTTTAAGCCCATCTGATGAATCAGCTATATGCCTAAGCTCCTCCAATACAAAAGTTGGTATTACTAGCGGACCTTCAACAAAACCCGTTTGACAAATATCAAATATTCTACCATCAATTATTACTGATGTATCTAGCACCTTAGGATTTTCATTAGTAAATCCTTTAACTTTCTTATCTTTGAATCCATCTTTCCTTTTAATGCTTGTAAAGAAAGATAATATTTCATCTCTTTTTCTAGCGCAAATATCTGCTCCTAAAGCTGCTATTATAACAGTAAAAATAACAGCAAAAATGTTCCATATAAGAGATTGGTATTTAAATAATCCCGCAAACAAAGATGCTATTACAAGACCTATTATTGCCCCTGCCGTACCAAAAATAATTTGAGAAGTTGGCATTTTTTGTGTGCTGTTCTCCACATGATCCATAAACTTCATTATAAAAGATATTATTATAGGAGATACTAGAAATAAAATAGCTCCAAAAATTAAAGCAGAAAAAATAATGAATATTATTCCTTGAATTGCACCATTTTTAAAATAATTAAGCCCACCTAAATAGCTTGTGCTTAGAAGCAGCTCCCCTGCCAAGTACCCTAAAATTAGTCCTATGATTGTAAAAAGTCCTCTTAAAATTTTTTTTAACAAAAAATTTCACCTCCTTCTAAATTATTAACACTTATTTGGATTTATATCCTGTTATTATCTAATATATACTATAAAGTTGTGCATTTCAATAAAATATACCATAGAATTAACAATTTGTTAAACTAAATCCCTTATTTTGTATAATGCTTGTTCCATATTAAGTTCAAAGACTAACATTATTTCACTGGCTACCATCCCTTCAACTCTTTCTAGAATCTTAAGCTCACCCGGTGGAAGCATATCTTCCTTCTTTAAATAATATAAATCCCTAAGTACCTCACACATTTTTAGAGCATTGCCACTTTGGATTTTTTTCTTGTTTATTCTATATCTATTATTCCAATTACTTTCTATACAATTAGGACCATTTGATATTGTATTTAAAATTGTTTCTAATTCTACTTTACTTGAAATGTCTCTTATTTTATGTTTCTCAATTTTATCTATTGGAATCATAAAATTCATATTATCTAATAAAAGATATATATTTATATATTCACATTTTATATTATACAATTCTTCACTATTTATATTCTGTATATACCCAGCACCATAATATGCTACAAATATTTTTTGGCCAATATTTAACATAACACTCCCCCTATTAATAAAACTGCTGTTGCTTTATTATATATTCATAAGGTTAAATGCGTACTTAATTTATTGACAAAAACATAATGTAAATCCTATAATAAAGATAGTATAGCTACTTAAATGATTAAAAGGAGTTGAACTTAATGAAAGATTGTATTTTTGATAATTTTCAAAACTCTGTGGATGAGTCCCTATTAAGACATAAAAGTATTTTGGATATAATTACTAAACTTCAAGAGTCTCAAGCTAGGGTTAACAGAGCTGTTGCAAAATCTGTTACCAATTGTGGCTGTATTGGCGTGGAAGCAAAGAAGCAATACACTCCTGCTAATATAGATGATTTTGATTTGGACACCCTTAGTGCTTCACTTGATACCCACATGCAAGGTAATCTTTGTGAAAACTGTAGAGAGGTATTAGAAAAAGAATTAGGAAACAACCTTTTTTATATTGCTTCTCTATGTAATCTTGTAGACTTAAACTTATATGATATTCTTTTAAAAGAGTATAATAAAATTAGTACCTTAGGCAAATATACTATGCGTTAGAAAATATAGCATAAAATAAGTTAAAACTTATTTTATGCTATATTTGCTTATCTAACATAAATTGCTCTTTTAACCTTCTTAACCCATTTTTAATAGCCTTAGCCCTTGCTTCCCCAATACCTTCTACGCTATCAAGTTGTTGATAAGAAGCTTCCATTGTAGTTTTTAATTCTCTAAAGTGCTTAACTAAATTTTCTATAACATTTACAGGTATTCTAGGTATCTTACCAAGCATCCTATATCCTCTTGGAGAAATTAGAGTATCTACTAACGGAACACCTATATATCCAATAATC
>DAVZGU010000003.1:0-19931 GCA_052274215.1 Clostridium sp.
TTAAAAGTATTGAACAAAGAAAGAACACTGTGTATAGAGTTTTGGAAGATATTTTGGCAGTTCAAAAGGAGTATTTCGATAAAGGCGCCGAATATTTAAAACCAATGACGCTTAAAAAAATTGCTAATAATTTAGAAATGCATGAATCTACTATAAGCCGTGCAATTAGGGAAAAGTATGTTAGTATAAATAATGGTAAAGTCATTAAAATAAAAGACTTGTTTACGAACGGTATTGCATCAATTTTAGGTGGTGAGGATGTATCTACAACTAACATTAAAAAAACTATTAAAGAAATGGTGTATAATGAGGATCAAAAGAGGCCTTTGTCAGACCAAATTATTTGTAATCGATTAAATGTAGAAGGGATGAATATTTCAAGAAGAACTGTAGCAAAATATAGAGAAGAACTTGAAATTAAAAGTTCTTGTAAGCGGAAAAGATTTTAATATTTCAGCGACCCAGAAGATGATTTGATCACGCCGTTAACAAAATGTTAACATCTTTTTTGCAAATACTAATTTAAAAAAGTTAGTATTTCATCTATAATGTATGTGGGAGCAAAAAATATAAGCTGGGACTTAAAAAGTCCAGAAAGGTGTTCAAGTGGAGAGTATATTGAAATTACAACAAAAGGTAGTGCCTGAATTAATAGAGCTTCTTGAAAAACGACATGATATATTAAGGACGATATGTTATAATCAACCTATAGGACGAAGAATTTTAGCAGATCAGATGTGCATAAGCGAGAGAATAGTAAGAAATGAAATAAATTTTCTAAAATCCCAAAACTTGATTGAAGTTAATGCGCTGGGTATGTTTATAACAACTGATGGTGAAGAAATTATAGATCAGTTAAAAGGATTTATTCATGAGATTAAAGGGTTGTCTAAAATTGAGAAATTTATTGAGAAACATTTGAAGCTACAGCAAGTTATAGTTGTTCCCGGGAACGTTGAAATTGATAAAAGTGTTCTTAAAGAAGTTGGGAAGGCAGCTGCAATTTATCTTATGGATATTATTAAAGATAACAGTATAATTGCACTAACAGGCGGATCAACAGTTAAGGAAGTTGTAGATAATTTCTCTAAAAATAACAAATATAACAATGTTTTAGTGCTTCCGGCCAGGGGCGGTATGGCTAGAAATGTAGAAATTCAAGCTAATACTTTAGTGGCTAGGCTAGCAGATAAAATTGGTGGAAATTATGAATTACTACACATACCTGATAATTTAAGCGATGCTGCTTTGAAAACTATACTAAATGAAAAAAGTATAAAAAACATAATTGATAAGATTCGTTGTGCTGATATTCTTATTTATGGTATAGGTATCGCAAGTGATATGGCTATGAAAAGGGAAATACCTGAAAAAGAGATAAAGGAACTTGAAGAATTAGGAGCAGTAGGAGAAGCATTTGGTCAATACTACAATGAGTTAGGAGAAATAATTCATTCTACACCTACTATTGGGGTGAAAAATGAGGATGTTACAAACAACAAAACACTAATCGCAGTAGCGGCTGGAAAAAATAAAGCTAGAGCCATCATCGCTACTGAAATCAACCGCTTGAGCACTGTTTTAATAATTGATCAAGCGGCTGCAGAAGAAATAGTAAATATTATAGAGAAAAGAGAGTAAACTATATAATGATTTGATTAATGAAAAAATTATATATTTACATATAATTATGTTAATAAAATTTAGGAGGTTTTGCCAAGATGGTAAAAGTAGGAATTAATGGATTTGGAAGAATAGGAAGAAATGTATTTAATGCACTAGTGAAAAATTATTCAACAGAATTAGAAGTAGTAGGAATCAATGATTTAACAGATGCTGCGACACTAGCACATCTTTTAAAATATGATTCACTTTACGGAAAATTTGACGGAACTGTAGAAGCTAAAGAAAATGCAATAGTAGTTAACGGAAAAGAAATTAAAATATTTGCAGAAAGAGAACCAAAGAACATTGACTGGAGTTCACTTGGAGTAGAAATAGTATTAGAATCAACAGGATTCTTTACAGATGCTACTAAAGCAAGCGATCATTTATGTGTAAGTGTTAAAAAAGTTCTTATATCTGCACCAGCAAAAAATGAAGATATAACAATAGTTATGGGAGTTAACGAAGAAAAATATGATTCAGCAAAACATAACGTAATATCAAATGCATCATGTACAACAAACTGTTTAGCACCATTTGCTAAAGTTTTAGATAGAGAATTTGGAATAGTTAAAGGCTTAATGACTACAATTCATTCATATACTGGAGATCAAAGATTATTAGATGCTCCACATAGTGATATGAGACGTGCAAGAGCAGCTAACTTATCAATGATTCCAACTACAACAGGAGCAGCAAAAGCAGTAGCATTAGTTTTACCACAATTAAAAGGAAAATTAAACGGATTCTCATTAAGAGTTCCAACTCCAACAGTTTCATGTACAGATTTAGTTTGCGAAGTTTCAAAAAATGTTACTGTAGAAGAAGTAAATGCAGCATTTAAGAAAGCATCTGAAACTGAAATGAAAGGAATACTTGGTTGTTGTGAAGAACCATTAGTTTCAATTGATTTCAAAGGAGACGAAAGATCTTCTATAGTTGATGCTATGTCAACTATGGTTATCGAAGGAAATATGGTTAAAGTTGTTTCATGGTACGATAATGAAGCAGGTTATTCAAACAGATTAGCAGATTTAACTAAATATGTTGCAGACAGACTATAAAATTTAATTTTATTATAAAACTGTAGGAAACTGTAAGTATAGTATTAAGGTCTGGTTTTATAGTTAGTCTATGGAACTGGGCCTTTTTATATTTATTAATATAAGGCACATTCAAATAAATAACAGGATACTAGTAAATAATAATTAGTAGGGTAGTCTATTTATATGAATGTGATTAAATTATAAGGATTTTGTATTATAAAACCATATGGGAGGAGAATGTGTATGCAATTTAATAAAAAAACAATCGAAGATATTGAGGTTAAAGGTAAAAAGGTTTTAGTAAGATGTGATTTTAATGTACCATTAAAAGATGGGGTAATTACAGATGTAAATAGATTAGTAGGTGCAATGCCAACAATAAACTATTTGATAGAAAAAGGTGCAAAAGTTATTTTATGTTCACATCTTGGAAAACCAAGTGGAGAACCAAAACCTGAGCTTTCTTTAGCACCAGTTGCTAAGAAGTTAAGCGAAATGTTAAAAAAAGAAGTAGTTTTTGCAGCAGACCCAAATGTAGTTAGTGATAATGTAAAATCTGCCGTATCAAAAATGAAAGACGGAGATGTTTTATTATTAGAAAACACAAGATATAGAAAAGAAGAAACTAAAAATACAGAAAACTTTTCAAAGGAATTAGCGTCACTTGCAGATGTATTTGTAAATGATGCATTTGGAACAGCTCATAGAGCTCATTGCTCTACAGTTGGAGTAACACAGTTTATGGAGACTTCAGTATGTGGATATTTAATTCAAAAGGAATTAAAATTCTTAGGGGATACAATAGAGAACCCTGTTAGACCTTTCGTAGCAATTTTAGGTGGAGCTAAGGTTTCAGATAAAATAAATGTTATTGAAAATTTGCTTGAAAAAGTTGATACTCTAATAATCGGTGGAGGAATGGCTTATACATTCTTAAAAGCTGGCGGTTATTCTATAGGAAGTTCACTAGTTGAAGAGGATAAAGTACAATATGCTAAAGTTATGATGCAAAAAGCTGAATCAAAAAAAGTTAAATTTTTAATACCTGTAGATAATATTGTTGCAGATAGATTTTCAGCTGAGGCAGAACCAGTAGTTACTGAGAGTCAAAATATTGCTGATGGGTTTATGGGACTTGATATTGGACCTAAGACTTGTGAAATTTATAAAGGCGCTATAAGCATGGCTAAAACTATTGTTTGGAACGGACCAATGGGAGTATTTGAATTTGCGAATTTTGCAAAGGGAACAATAGCAGTAGCTGAGGCTATGGCAAAAGTCGATGGAACTACTATAATAGGTGGTGGAGATAGTGCAGCGGCTGTTAATCAATTAGGATTTGGAGATAAAATGACTCATATATCTACAGGTGGCGGAGCATCTCTTGAATTCTTAGAAGGTAAATTATTACCAGGAATTGAAGCTCTTACAAATAAATAGTTAAATAAAATATTTCAGCTCCGCAGGAGATGATTTAATATACATTAATTGTTGTTCAGATGACAATATTAATGATTGTTACTTACCATAAAAGAATACTTGGAGGTTTTTTGATGAGAAAAGGTATAATTGCAGGAAATTGGAAGATGAATAAAACTGTGGCTGAGGCTGTAACTTTAATTGAGGAAATGAAACCGTTAGTTAAAGATGCAAAATGTGATGTTGTAGTTTGTCCTACATTTTTATGTTTAGACGCAGTAATAAAGGCAAGTAAAGGTACAAATATAAAGGTAGGAGCTCAAAACATGCATTTTGAAGAAAATGGTGCTTTTACAGGTGAAGTTTCACCAGGAATGCTAAAAGATATGGGCGTTGAATATGTTATAATTGGCCATAGTGAAAGAAGACAATATTTCAATGAAACTGATGAAACTGTAAATAAAAAGATTAAAGCTGCTTATAGCCATAGTATTATTCCTATACTTTGCGTAGGGGAAACTCTTAGTGATAGAGAAGGAAATATTACAGAAAAAGTTTTAGCTAGTCAAGTAAAATTAGATTTAGAAGGACTTATAAAAGAACAAGTGGAAAAATTGGTTATTGCTTATGAACCAATTTGGGCTATAGGTACAGGTAAAACTGCAACTGCTGATCAGGCTAATGAGACAATTGCATTTATAAGAGCAACTGTTGGAGCTATGTTCGGAGCAGAAGTAGCAGAAAAAGTTAGAATTCAATATGGTGGATCTGTTAAACCAACAACTATAAAAGAACAAATGGGTAAATCAGATATAGATGGTGGATTAATCGGAGGAGCTAGCCTTAAGGCACAAGACTTCGCAGGAATAGTAAATTATTAAGATGTTATAGTAAATGAATCCACTAATGTGGCTAGACTACTTTAGTAGATTAATCTACAGTAGTAGATGCAGCCATTTTAGTGGATTTAGCTAATTTAGTAGGTTAATCTATTTTAGTTAGTTAATTATAACTGTGAATTATCAATACATATACATGTATTTTGATTTTAGAAACAATGGATGGGGGAACAGAAATGTCAAAAAAACCAGTAATGCTAATGATTTTAGATGGATTAGGATTATCAAGTAACGTAGACGGAAATGCAGTAGTTGCGGCCAATAAACCAAACTATGACAGAATAATAAAAAAATATCCAAGTGCAAAATTAACTGCAAGTGGCCTAGAGGTAGGATTACCAGCGGGTCAAATGGGAAATTCAGAAGTTGGTCACTTAAACATAGGCGCTGGTAGAATTATATACCAAGCACTTACAAAGATAACAAAAGAAATTGAAGAAGGAGACTTTTTTGAAAACCTTGCTTTTAATAAAGCTATAGATAAAGCTATTAAGGCAAATTCTTCGGTGCATCTTTTAGGATTATTGTCAGATGGAGGAGTTCACTCTCATATTGATCATTTAAAAGCTCTAATAAAGCTTGCTAAGGATAAAGGTGCTAAAAATGTTTATGTTCATGCATTCTTAGACGGTAGAGATGTGCAACCAGGTTCAGCACTAAAATACATAGCAGAACTCGAAGAATATATGAATACAATTGGCATAGGTAAAATTGCTACTGTATGTGGTAGATATTATGCTATGGATAGAGATAAGAGATGGGAAAGAGTTGAACTTGCATATAATGCTATGGTTTTATCTAAGGGTGAGGAAAATACCTCAGCAATAGAGGCAGTTAAAAAAGCTATCCATGATAATAAGACAGATGAATTTGTTCTTCCAACGGTTATAATGGAAAATAATAAGCCTGTTTCAGCTATACGTAATAATGATAGTGTAATATTCTTTAATTTTAGACCGGACAGAGCTCGTGAACTTACTAGAGCATTAAATGATAAAGTGTTTGATGGATTTATTAGAGAAACTTTAAATTTGAACTTTGTATGTACTACTCAATATGATATAACTATAGAAAATGTTGATGTAGCGTATACACCAGAAAGTTACACTAATACACTTGGAGAATATGTTAGTAAAATGGGCAAAAAACAGCTCCGAATAGCTGAAACTGAAAAATATGCTCATGTTACATTCTTCTTTAATGGGGGAGTTGAGGCTCCAAATGCAAATGAAGATAGAGCATTAATTCCATCTCCTAAAGTAGCAACATATGATTTATTGCCAGAAATGAGTGCATATGAGGTTACAGAAGAATTATTAAAGAGGCTAGAAACAGATGAATACGACATGATTATACTTAACTATGCTAACCCAGACATGGTAGGTCATACAGGCGTTTTTGAAGCTGCTAAAAAGGCTATAGAAACAGTGGATGAATGCCTTGGAAAAATTGTTGAGTGCGTTCTAGGTAAAGACGGCAGCGTATTTATAACTGCAGACCATGGAAACTCTGAACAAATGATTGATTATTCGTCTGGAAAGCCTATGACAGCACATACTACAAATTTAGTTCCATTCACATACGTTTCAAATCACAGCAATGGTCTAAAAGAGAGTGGAATATTAGCTGATATTGCTCCAACTATGCTCCAAGCTATGGGACTCAGTGTACCAAGTGAAATGACAGGAAAATCTTTAATTAAATAGATTAAAAGAAAACTAAATTGAATTATATATGATCTAAGATTAACTTAAGTTTCCTTAAAGTATAGGATTATCTTAAGTTAACTTAGGATATAATAATATAGAGAAAAAATTTGGAGGTTAGATAACATGAAAAATTTTATTGAAATAATTGATATTTATGCAAGACAGATTTTGGACTCAAGAGCATTTCCAACTGTTGAAGTTGAAGTAACACTCGAAGATGGAACAATAGCAAGAGCATCAGTACCATCAGGTGCTTCTACTGGTATATTTGAAGCGGTAGAATTAAGAGATGGAGACAAAGATATATATGGCGGTAAAGGAGTTTTAAAAGCTGTTGATAATGTAAACAATCTAATAGCTGAAGAGATAGTTGGAATGAATGTATATGATCAAATAGCAATTGACAAAGCAATGATAGATCTTGATGGCACACCTAATAAAGCTAAACTAGGTGCTAATGCAATTCTTGGAGTATCTCTTGCATGTGCTAGAGCGGCTGCTGAATCATTAGGACTTGGACTATATCAATATATTGGTGGAGTAAACGCTAAGGTTTTACCAGTTCCAATGATGAACATTATAAATGGTGGAAGCCATGCGGACAATAATGTAGACTTACAAGAGTTTATGGTTATGCCAGTTGGAGCAACCTCTTTTAAGGAAGCTTTAAGAATGAGTGCAGAAGTTTACCATTCATTAAAAGCATTATTAAAAACTAAGGGACTCGCTACAGGTGTTGGTGATGAAGGCGGATTTGCTCCAGATTTATCATCAAATGAAGAAGCTATAAAAATCATAATAGAAGCTATAGAAAAAGCTGGATATGTTCCAGGAAAAGATATCTATATAGCTCTTGATCCAGCAGCTTCTGAATTCTTTGAAGATGGAAAATATAACTTAGCTTCAGAAGGAAGAATATTAACTCCAGAGCAAATGGCTGATTACTATGTAGAACTTGTTAACAAATATCCAATTATATCTATTGAAGATGGAATGGCTGAAGAAGATTGGGAAGGCTGGAAGTACTTAACTGATAAAATAGGAGATAGAGTTCAATTAGTTGGAGATGATTTATTTGTAACCAACACTGACAGATTAAAAATGGGAATTGAAAGAAAAACTGCAAATTCAATTCTTATAAAATTAAACCAAATAGGAACACTCACTGAAACACTAAATGCTATAGAAATGGCTGAAAGGGCAGGATATACTGCAGTAGTTTCTCATAGATCAGGAGAAACAGAAGATACTTCAATAGCTGACTTAGTTGTAGCTATGAATGCAGGACAAATTAAAACTGGTGCCCCAGCTAGAAGCGAAAGAGTTTCTAAATATAATCAGTTATTAAGAATAGAAGAAGAATTAGAAGAAATGGCTGAATACAGAGGATTAAAAGCATTCTATAACATAAACAGATAATTAAGTAAGAGTATAGTCTTTAGAGGCTATACTCTTAAATTTTACATTTCATTGTAAACTGTCTTAGAGTATGCTAAGATAATTATGTATTCGATGAATTGGAGGTGTACCCATGCATAGTTTTCTAGTAGTTTTACAGGTTATAAGTTCAATCGTTATAATTGTATCTGTTATGATGCAACCTAGTAAATCAGATGGATTAAGTGGCCTTATAGGAGGAACTTCTGAAACTTTTTTTGCTAAAAATAAAACAAAAACAGCAGAATCATTATTAGTAAGAATTACAGTAGTTTCAGCAATTTTCTTTATTATAACTACAGTGATGTTAAATATAGTTAAATAATATAATTATCTAAGTAATAATTTAGGTACAATCAAATAAATATTTTATACTTCACAGCAGTTTATTTAAAAAATTTAATAAGCTGCATTTTTTATATGATTTTTAAGGGTTTAGGTGATGATTTAATAGTATACATGTAATCTATGATTATTAGAGGTGAAGGAAGATGACTGAATATAGTTCTAAATTAGAAAGCAAGGATATGGATTTCCTCTTTGAGGGTATTTTAAGCCTGAAAACAAATGAAGAATGCTATAGATTTTTTGAAGATTTATGCACTATAAATGAAATTAAAGCATTTGAGCAAAGGCTTCAAGTAGCAAAAATGTTAGCAGATAAAAAGACCTATTTGGATATAGCAGGTGCAACAGGGGCAAGTACTGCTACAATAAGTAGAATCAGCAGAGCATTAAATTATGGTAGTGATGGGTATAAACTTATATTAGAGCGTTTGAAATTAGCGAAATAAGTATATTCATTTTTAACGACATTTACATATGCGGATGGAGAGGGACGGTTAATATATATTTGCTCAGTTTAATTAAAACTAAAGGAGTAAACATAAATTAACCGTCTATATTTTTAAAATTGTTTAAGTCTTCGTAGTCTGTGATATAATTATAGGTATCTTTATACCTTAAAGAGAAGTAGTAGTACTAGATGTATCTAGTATTAATATAATATATAAGGAGTGGTTTCATGGATTTGAAAAGTTTGTTAAACAAAGAGCAGTGCGAGGCTGCAATAACAGTTGATGGCCCTTTGCTAATATTAGCTGGAGCGGGCTCTGGAAAAACTAGGGTTTTGACCTATAGAATTGCACATATGATTCAAGATTTAGCTATATATCCGTCTCAAATTTTATCCATAACTTTTACCAATAAAGCGGCTGGTGAAATGAAGGATAGAGTGCGTTCCTTAGTAGGCAATATAGCGGATAATATGTGGATTTCTACCTTTCACTCTAGTTGTGTTAGGATTTTAAGACGAGAGATAGATAGACTGGGATATAATAAGAATTTCACTATTTATGATAGCTATGATCAAAAAAGTTTAATTAAACAGTGTATGAAGGAACTTCAAATAAATGAAAAAGATCTAACAGATTCAGAAATTTTAGGTAAAATATCAAATGCTAAAAACGAACTTATTAGTCCAGAAAAATTTAAAAGAGAAAATGAAAGCGATTATAGAAAAAACAAAATCGCTGATGTGTATGTTCTCTATCAAAAAAGACTAAAAGGTAATAATGCACTAGATTTTGATGATTTAATTTTTAAAGCTGTTGAACTCTTAAAAAATAATAAGGATGTTTTGGATTTCTATCATTCAAAATTCAAGTACATTATGGTGGATGAGTATCAAGACACAAATAAAGCACAGTATGAGCTTATAAAGCTTTTAGTAGATGAGCGTGAAAATATATGCGTAGTTGGAGACGATGACCAATGTATTTATGCTTGGAGAGGTGCGGATGTCACCAATATCTTAGACTTTGAAAAAGATTATCCAAAAGCAAAGGTTGTTAAGCTCGAGCAAAATTATAGATCTTGCGGGAATATACTTATGGCAGCTAATGAAGTTATAAAAAATAATTCTCAAAGAAAAGATAAGGCTCTAAGGACTGAAAAAGATTGTGGAGAGAAAATTAATTTATATAGAGCATTTACAGATAGGGACGAGGCAAATTTTGTAGCAAGCCAAATTAAGAGAATTATGACTGAGGAAAATAGGAGCTATAAGGACTTTGCAATTTTATATAGGATGAATTCTCAATCACGTATTTTTGAGGAGAGTTTCAGAAAAAATTTAATCCCGTATAAAATAGTAGGGGGATTAAAATTCTATGATAGAAAAGAAATAAAGGATATAATGGCGTATTTAAAGCTTATTAATAATCCGCTTGACGATATCGCTTTAAAAAGAATTATAAATGTGCCTAAAAGAAGTATAGGAGATGCAACTATTCAAAAGATTCAAGAATTTGCAACAGGCATAGATCAATGTTTGTATAGTGCTATTCTAGATGTAGAGTTTATACCTACATTGACAACTAGAAATAAAGCATCTATAAGTAAGTTTGTAAGTCTTATGAATAGTTTTATGGCTAAAAATGAAACAGGATCAGTCTCTGAGCTAATTAAATCTATAATAAGTGATACAGGGTATTTAAAGCAATTAGAACTTTCTAAGGAACCAGAGGATGAGAGCAGGGTAGAAAATATAAAGGAATTAGTATCAGATGCTGTGGAATTTGAAAGAACTTCAGAAGATAAATCACTTTTAACATTCTTAGAAGGAGTAAGTTTAGGTTCGAGCACTGATGACCCTGATGAAACAGTAGAGACTGCGGCAATGATGACTGTTCATAGTGCAAAAGGATTAGAATTTCCAGTAGTATTTATGGTTGGTATGGAAAATGGGATATTCCCAGGAATGTCGTCGCTTAACAACTTTACTGAAATGGAAGAATCAAGGCGCCTGTGTTATGTTGCTATAACAAGAGCAGAGGAGAAACTCTACATAACATCTGCCGAGAGTAGAATGGTATTTGGAAGAAATGTTGGGTATCAGCCTTCTGATTTTATAAGTGAAATTTCTCCGGATTTAAAAGAAATTATCGGTGGAGCTAAAAATAGGACTGTGCAGGTATTAAAGAGAAAAAACACAGGAAATTCACAAAATTATAACCCACATGGACTACTAAGTAAAACTTCGCCTCAAGATTATGCATCAGCTACCGCAAAAGGAAATAATTTAGGGCAGCAAAGTGTAAGTAGTGAGAATGCTATGAATAGAGAAGCTACGGTAGGTAGGAAAGTTAGGCATACTAAATTTGGAATAGGTACCATAGTGTCAAAATCGAGTTCTGATGGTGATACAATGATTTCAATAGCATTTGATAACATGGGAATAAAAAAGTTGATATTAGATAAAGCGCCTTTAGAAATGTTATAAGGCACATGAAAATAGGGCTAGCATACTGATTTGCTATTTATTTGAATGCGCTAAAGCATTTTGGATAAAATAGCTAGTGAGTGTGCTAGTTATTTTATTTCATATACCTAGCAGATGAATGTTGATTTCGTGGGAAAGGGTGTAGTTTATGGAAATTAGTGTAAAAGATGAAATTGAAGAATTAAAAAAAATAATTAAATATCACAGCGATAGATATTACAACCAAGATAATCCGGAAATATCAGATTATGAATATGATAAATTGATGCTTGCGCTTAAAGCAATAGAGAAAGAACATCCAGAACTTATCACATTAGATTCTCCAACTCAAAACGTAGGTGGAAATGCTAAAAGAAAAGCTGGGGTATTAGTAAAACATAATGTCCCAATGCTCAGTTTACAAGACGTATTTACAAAAGAAGAAGTCTATGCTTATGTAAATAAAATGATCGAAGAACTCAGTGATCCAACATTTGTTGTTGAACTTAAAATTGATGGTTTGTCAATGTCACTACGTTATGTAGAAGGCAAATTAACAGTAGCTGTGACTCGCGGTGATGGAATCATTCAAGGTGAGGATGTCACTGAAAATGCTAAAGTAATTGGGGATGTCGTGCGGAAACTGAAAGATCAAATTCCATACCTCGAGATTCGTGGTGAGGTATATATGGCAAGTGCTGCATTTGATAAGGTTAATGAGGGGCAAGAATTACTCGGGAAAAAGGTATTTGCTAATCCAAGGAACTGTGCTGCTGGAACACTCAGACAGTTAGATAGTAAAATAACAAAGGAAAGACAATTATCTCTATTTATTTTTAATATTCAAGATGCCAAAGGAATTGAATTTAAAACGCATACCGAAGGTTATGAGTGGTTAAAAAAACAGGGTGTAAAAGTTATTGAGAATTATGTGAAATGTAAAACAGCTGATGAAGTGTGGAATACTATCCAGGTTATAGGAGAGGATAGAGGTAACTTAGCATACGACATTGATGGAGTTGTTATAAAAATTGATAACTTGGAAGATAGAAAAAAACTCGGTAATACATCAAAAGTTCCCAAATGGGCTATAGCATATAAGTTCCCTCCAGAAGAAAAAGAGACAAAATTGATTGATATTGAACTATCAGTAGGAAGAACCGGAAGAATTACTCCTACAGCAATTTTTGAGCCAATTCGTTTATGTGGAACATCTGTATCTAGAGCAATTCTTCATAACCAAGATTTTATCAATGATTTAGATATAAGGATTGGAGATACAATTGTTGTATACAAATCAGGAGAGATTATCCCGAAAATTAAGGCTGTAGTGAAAGAAAAACGTTCTGAGAAGCTAGATAGATTCCAAATTCCAGACCGATGCCCGGTATGTGGGACCCCTACTGTCCGTGAAAAAGATACGGCTGATATCAAATGTACAAACCCTAACTGTTTGGCGCAATTAGAAAGACACATAATTAATTTTGTTGGTCGGAATGCTATGGATATAAAAGGGTTTGGTACGGCTTATATTAAGGAACTTATCCGTTTAGAATATATTAAAGATGTAGCAGATGTATATTCGCTGTTTAATTACCGCGCGGAGCTTATAGAGCAAGGTATAATTGGAAAAGAAAAGAATACAGATAAGTTACTAGATGCTATAGATAAATCAAGGGGAAATGAAGCACAAAGATTGCTGACAGGTCTCGGAATTCCTAATATTGGAAGGGTAGCAGCGAAATCCATAATGAAGCATTATAAATCTATTGAAAGCTTGCAAAATACAACATTAGATGAACTAATAGAAGTTTCTGATATAGGTGAAATAAGTGCTTTGTGTGTACTAGGATTTTTTGAAGATAATAAAAACCGTGAAATAATTGGTAGGTTAAAAGAGTATGGCGTAAATATGGCTGTAGAAGACTCAAATCAGGTCGATAATCTATTTAATGGGTTAACATTCGTTGTAACTGGAACTCTTACTTCAATGGGGCGTAGTGATGCCACATTGATGATAGAAAATCATGGAGGAAAAGTAGCAGGTTCTGTTTCTAATAAAACCAGTTACGTTTTAGCAGGCGAGAATGCCGGAAGTAAGATTACCAAAGCTCAAGAGCTTGGAATTACAGTTATATCTGAAGAAGAACTAGTAAATATGTTAAAATAGTGTGAAAAATATAAGAAAGACGTCAAATGACGTCTTCTTTATGTTGCGCTACTAATATTTATATCTTCGACTTTAAGAGCATCTTTAGGATATTCTTTGTGTCCCTGTTTTGAAGATGAGCTAGAAGTATTTTGTAGAAGTTTTTCCAGTAAATAATTTTTATATCTTAACTGATTAAATATTTTAATTAATAAAATAAAGCCCCATATTGAGGTAAGCATAAAAATTAACATGGCAAATATAGCAATAATTTTAATAGTCAGGATTAACATGGGAAAGGCCTCCTAAATACTTACATATATAAAATCTGTAAGTACATATTAATATAATAAGGTACATTAAGATAAATAACAAGTCAATTTTACACAGTATTATGATTATATGTATTCATCTATATAATATATACTTTTTTTATTTTTTATTGTATATTTGATTATTTCATATATGAAAAGTTAATACTCTTAATAATACACAAATTGGGGGTAATTATGAAAAAGTTATTATGTATAATATTGATTTTTATGACGATGTTAACCAGTGGATGCATTCAAAAGAAAGTAAAGCCGTCAACATCTAGGAAATATTTAGTTTATAACTTGGGAGAATTGCCAGCAGACTTGCTTATGACAAATAATGATAATGTTCGTGAGAAAGACTTGTTATTAGTTTTATTTGAAGGATTAGTAAGAGAAGATAAAGATGGGAAAATAGTACCTGCTATGGCAGAAAAAATTGAGGTTAGTAAGGACAAAATAGGGTATACCTTTAAATTAAGAAAAGATCTGTACTATAATGATGGAACGCCTATAAAAGCTGATGATTTTAAAAGGTTCTTCCATAACATTTTATTGGAAAAAGGGAATATTTTTGCTAAGCAATTGTATTGTATATTTGGAGCTCGCGATTTTAGTGCGGGAAAAGTAGATTTTGAAAATGTTGGTATTGTTGCAAAGGACGATTCAACATTAGAGATAAGGCTAAATAATCCTAATGAGAACTTTATAAATATCCTTAGCAATCCAGTTTTCACTTTAAGGGGAAATAATATGGATACAAGGAACTGGAAAGATAGCTACAGTGAAATTCAATATAGTGGTCCATTTATTATAAAAGAGGTAAATAAAGATGGAGAAATAAGATTAGTAAAGAATGAAAAGTATTGGAGAGCCAATCAAATTGTTAGTAGTGAAATGCTATTTACTTCTATAAAGGATGAAGAGAAAGCTTTAGCAGATTTTGAAACTTCGCAGTATAGTGATACATCAAAAATTGATGTGCTTGTAAGTCCACCAATAAGTGAAGTAAGTTCCCTTGCTACGGAAAATAAAACTGAAGTTAAACTATCGCAGAGCATGTATTATATGAATTTTAATTTAAAAACTAAAGATATACTAGAAAAAAGAGATTCAGTAGATATAAATTTTAGAAATGCAATTGGTTCAATTATAGATCGGGAATTAATTATAGAAACTATATCAGAAGATGTAGCGGTTCCAACAATAAATTATACACCTTTTACTAGTTCTAAGGACAATGGTGGTAAAGTGATTTTTAATGCATCCCAGAATAAAATTAAAGGCTTAGAATATTTAAAAAAAAGTAGGAATTATGAAGAAAAACAAGAATTAGTTATGGTATATGAAAATAAAAATTTTGATACTAAGATAAGCAAGGAAATAGCTAAAAATATTAAAGAATATTTAGGCATAAAGGTAGTCTGCACTGGATACACAAAAGATGAACTCGAAAAAGTACTTAAAGAGGGAAATTATGATATAGTATTTTCAAAAAATGATGAAGAGTATGGAGATATTTATAAATTTTTTTCTAAATGGACATCATATTCAAAAGATAATATTTATGGATATATGAGTTCGGATTATGATAAAACTATAGAAAAAGCATTGATGGAGAAAAACGACAAAAATAAAGTGACAATTTATAATCAGGCACAATCTATATTAGCAAAAGACTTACCATGCATACCTATATATATAGCTAATACAGTTATATGTAAAAAAGAAAATATTAAAGATATCTATTTAACTAAAAGTGGAAATTTAGTATTTGATTATGCTTATAAAGAGGCTAACCCTGATGCAAAGTAATACTAAGCTTTTTTTCTTATATTATGCTAACAAAAGTATATATTGCGTAGAATGCATTTTAGCAATATATACTTTTTGTTATAGCATAATATGAGGAAAATTATTAACTATTAATATTAGTGATTGTGGAAAAATATTGTTAAGAAGAATATAAACATGTTTTTGCTGCTATCAAAAGATAACTTACTTTGTTTAAAGCTCTCCTTTCGTTTATTGTATACCACATTTTTAATAAATATAGAAGCTAATTCATTTGTTTCAGGTGTTGGTATTTCAGGCATTCTAAAATCAGCCTCTTGTATCAAATCTTCTGATTTTAGTGAAAAATCTCTGTAATGTTCTGCGTTATCTAAAGAGGGAGACTCAGGCCAACTTAAAACTATACCAGAATCCAAAATTTGATGTTTGAAAATGTCCTGAAGCATGAAAGAATTATCTTCAATATTGTTAAAATCAGAATATATGATTTGGCTATACATGTATAGTAAGAGCTCGTCACAAGTATAATTTATCTCTTTATCAGGACTTTCCTTTAGCAATATACCTTTATCGGCATCGTATAAGTTTGTAAGCTTTTCATATAAATCGTCACTAGTATCTTTAAATTTAAGAATTAATGTATTATTATACATAAGCGTACAGTTTATAAAAAGCATACAGGAATGATCTAATTTAGCATTAACAATTAAAGATGGCTTAGCATTATATTGATCTATAAGCAAATCTAAAAAATCTAGCAATAAAGTTTCGCATAGTTCTAAGCCAGAGTACTTATAAAAAATATTTAATGCTAAGCATATCTTATTGAGTTCCTCAAAAGAAACATTGTAAATTTCTTCTTTATACTGAGCAAACATATCTAGGATATCAAGAGCAAATTGTTTATATTCATGCTCTTGTTTTACGTTATCATAAGTAGAATATTTGTAGTAAGCAGACATCATAAAGGCTTGATCAGAAAATTTGAATTTGTTGTTTTTATCTTCAAAATTAAATTCTTGGTTCATAGGATTAGTTAAATCTTTTTTGTCAACAAAGAGACCATCTTTATTTCGAAAATAAGAAGCATAAAATTCTAACTGTTCTTTGCAAAGTTTAAGGTAAACAGAGCTTAGATCATATTTTATATCATCAACGTCCTTAAAGCTATTATAATAGTCTACAAGTTCTAGTAGTGACAAAGTCATGAATGCATTACTATTAACGGTTATTTCTTTCTTTACTTTGTTTTCATTCCAATTTAACGTGCCTTCTTTCGATTTTAATTTAGCATCTGCTTTTTTGTAGATACATAAAAGTGGAGAATTTAAATTAATTGTGTTAATATCAATCTTAGAAAAGGATTTAGATTTTAAATCACGTGAGGGAATATATATACCACATTTAGAATCGAAAACTATATCCTTTAATGATTCTTTTGATAAGTAGAAAAATTGATTTTTTATGTTAGTTTTGTTTAACGTATTGGTTTTTAAAAAAGGTCCTAGAAAATTCAACATAACACCACCATATAATTAGTACTTATATAGATAATATGATTGGAATTGTTAAAATGTGCTAGTTTTATGAAATTAGAAAGGAAGAATTTAAATGAAAGTTGGAAAATTAAATTGGGATGACTTAAAACAAATAATTGACAACAACAAAAGTGTTGTCAGGGGCGATGTAAGAATTAGAAGTGGAATAGGCGAAGACTGCAGTGTAATAAATTTTGGCGAATATGAGTGCGTAGTATCTACAGATCCAATAACTGGAGCTGATAAAAATATGGGCAAATTAGCAGTTCATATAAACTGCAATGATATAGCTTCTTGTGGAGTTGAGCCTGTAGGAATTTTAGTTACGATTCTTGTACCGCCAACAGCGACGATGGAAGATATAAAAAATATTATGAGTGAAATTGATGAAGAGACAAAAAAACTGAATGTGGAGATATTAGGTGGACATACTGAGGTTACAGAAGCCGTGAATAAAATAGTAGTTTCATGTACTGCTATAGGAAAAGGGAAAGCACAAGGTGCTGTGGCAACTTCAGGTGCAAAAATCGGAGATGAAATTGTCGTTACCAAACTGCTTTGTATGGAAGGAACATCAATTATAGTAAATGATCATTTAGACAGGATACAAGGTGTTTTAACTCCTAAGGAAATAGAAGTAGCTAAAGACTATATTAATGGTATTAGCGTGGTTAATGAAGGACGTATAGCGGGAGAATTCGGAGTTAATTCTATGCATGATATAACTGAAGGTGGTGTGCTAGGAGCATTATGGGAAGTTGCGGAGGCTAGCAATTTAGGATTTAAAGCATATAGTGATAAAATGCCAATTAGTGACATCACATATAAAATATGTGAAAAACTTAACGTTGACCCTTTGAAATTTATATCTTCGGGAAGCATGCTAATAACGGTGGCTTCTGGAAAAGAATTGGTGGATAAATTAAATAGCAATGGAGTACAAGCTACGGTAATAGGAAAAATGACTGCGTCTAGAGGGATACTAGTAAAAGATGAAACTTGCAAAGATGTTTTGCCCCCTACTAGAGATGAGTTATTTAGTATATAATTTTTAAAACAGATTACCTTTGGAGTAGACAGTGATTACCAATTATTGTCTACCCTAGAGAGTTGTGAGGAGAATACCATGAGAAGATTAATAGTTGCGAGTAATAATGATCATAAAATTAAAGAAATAAAAGAAATATTATCAGGATTTCCTTTTGAAGTACTATCTTTAAAAGAAGCCAATATTAACATTGATGTAGAGGAAACAGGAAGCACTTTCATTGAGAATGCAGATATAAAGGCAAGTGAGATTTTCAAAATAGCCCATGGGAATATGGTACTTGCCGATGATTCAGGCTTAGCGGTAGAATCATTAAATGGGGCTCCGGGTATTTTTTCAGCAAGGTTTGCGGGGGAACACGGAAATACTAAAGCGAATAACGAAAAATTATTGCATCTTTTAGATGGCAAAACAGAAGAACAGCGAAAAGCTAAATTCATTTGCGCAATGGTACTTATAATTAATAAAGATGAAATAGTAAAAGTACAAGGGGAGTCAGAGGGGATAATCACAGCAGAATTTAGAGGTGAGGAAGGTTTCGGATATGACCCGCTATTTTTTGTGAAAGAATTCAATAAAACTTTTGCACAGATGGAGGGTAATGAAAAAAACGCTATTAGTCATAGGGGAAGGGCACTAGATAAACTAAAAGGTGAGCTTGAAAAATTAATATATGATGTATAATTATTAGGCATCTCAAAAAAAAGCCTAAGATGCCATACGTTATATTAATGAAGAGGGTGATTTTAAATGCGAATAGGTGTTATAAGCGATACACATGGCATTATTAGCAGCATAGAACGGCTAGGATGCGAAATAAAGGGATTAGATGTGTTAATTCACTTAGGCGACAATGTAGACGATATATCCCTTATAAGAAAGCATTATAAGGGAGAAATAATTAATGTTAAAGGTAATTGTGATCTTTCTACAAGCACGCCTAATGACAGGGTGGAAGAAATTTGCTTAAAAAAATTTTTTTTAACTCATGGACATAGATATAGTGTAAAAGAGGGCTTGGCTAAGTTAAGATATAAGGCTTTAGAAACAGAGGCTGACATAGTTTTATATGGACATACACATATTGGAAAAATAGATTTCGAAGAAGGAATATGGTATATAAATCCTGGAAGTGTGTCGCTGCCAAGAGATGGAGCTAGGAGCTTTGCTATTATAACTATCAATCAAGGATGCATAGAGCCAAATTTGATAAGATTTTAGTTGTTTATAGACAGGTATTTTAAATGTGAACTTCTAAAATTTTAGTTTTTTAATTAAACTAAAAATATGTTAAAATAAAAAATAATGCGTTGATAGAATTTATTTTAATGTTAAAGAGAGAAAGTTTTAAAAAAAGTATTGACGTATTAAAACATATGGTGTAGAATAATCCATGTCGTCAGAAAAAATCATGGAATTTAAATGGTTATGAGGGCAGAGTTAATTTAGTACATTAAATGGGTTTTAAAGTTTAATGGATATCGGGGTGTAGCGCAGCTGGGAGCGCGCGTGGTTTGGGACCATGAGGTCGCAGGTTCAATCCCTGTCACCCCGACCATTAAAATAAAATATGCGGGTATAACTCAATGGTAGAGTGTTAGCCTTCCAAGCTAATTACGAGGGTTCGATTCCCTCTACCCGCTCCAAATAT
>DAVZGU010000004.1:0-16093 GCA_052274215.1 Clostridium sp.
CATATCTCATCCCCGCCTTTTCTTCTCGAGTAAACTATAAAAATATATTTTTTTCTTCATATTCAATGTTTTTTCGAATGCATTATTTTTTTTCGGGTATACTCACTTTTTCGGGTGTTATTTCTCCTTCTGAAGCAATGTTTTCTTCAGCAACTACCACCACTCTTATTAAATACTTATCTTTCTCCTTTTTTACTTCTTTAATTTTGTCTATTATTTTTACACTTTTGTCTAAATTTTTCAAAATATTAGAATACATCCCCTCTACTATCTTTTCCTCATCCACAGGTATATTTTTTTCTTCAATTTCATAGTAGATTTCTTTATTTATAAACTTACTGGTATTTTCTATTTTATCATAATTACTATATGGAATTATGTTATTTTTTAGATAAATTTTTTTATTTGCAAATTTAAT
Organism: Clostridium sp.; assembly: GCA_052274215.1. Taxonomy (GTDB): domain Bacteria; phylum Bacillota; class Clostridia; order Clostridiales; family Clostridiaceae; genus Clostridium_AD. The sequence continues at coordinate 419 of DAVZGU010000004.1, forward strand.
ATATAAATTGCTTATACTGTTTCCTGTTTTAACCTTTGATATATTGTTTAATGGGACTTCTTTAATCTCCTCGTAAAAAGTTTTTGCTATAACTTCCCCCTTCGCATGTACAGGATAAACACTTTCCTCTTTGCCTTGCTCTCCTTTAACTAACAGATCGCCCTTCTGCATCATTTTTCCGGCTTCTACAATGGCTGTACCTTCGGTAGTGTATACTCTAACCACCATACCATCTTTACTCGCTATTAAATTACAGGGTGTTTGTTTACTAATTATAATAGGCGGTGATTGTCTTTCTATTACATCAACTTTTAGCTTAACACCGTCAATCCTTGCTTTTACCCACATTATTTCATCATTACTTCTTGTGATTTTATTTTCAATGTCGTAAACATTTATATTTTTCTTTTTAAGTCCTGGTCTTATTCCAAAACCTTTAATTTGTTGGCGCAATTCATATGGGCTTATATAATTTTCCGTATTAATTTCTATATTCCATACAAATGTAGATAAATAATATATTATGCTTCCAAATAAAATTACTCCAAGTAGAAGTGCAGATCGACTTCTTAATTTCATTAAAAAAAATGACGCTCCGCTCCTTACTATAATTTTAACTCTAGTGTCTGTTCGTTTTGCCACTTTACTAATCTCGCCATAATCGCTTAATCTCACTTCTAAAACTACAGTTGTTATATTTATTTTTTTTATGTTTTTAACTGGAACACCATTTTTCCACAGTAAATTTATAAATTTTTCTGGCATTAATGATTGTATTTCCATTGTGATATTACCTTTTTTATATTTTTTAAAATTATTCATGACTTTCATACACAACTGACTTAAAGTTGCCACTCAAGGTTATTGTGTTTCCCCCTATAAATAATATTTTAAAATTTTTCCCGTATATTGAAATCGGGCCCACATTGGAATTTATTTTTATTTCTTCTTCTTCAAAAATTACTACACCCTTATGGTTTTCTATATTTATTTCACTGTTAGCTAAAATAGTTATTTTGGGCAAATCTAACAGGATATCTCTTGGCAATTCTAACTTACTTGCTATAATTTCTTTCGCTTTATAAAACTTATTATCCATATCCTCACCTCATAAAATACTTCATATTAAATTTATGAAAAAAAAGTCTAACAAATTACAGTTTTTAGATTTTATAATTTTTTTTCAACAAAAAAAAGACTCAGCCTTTGCTGAGTCTTTTATTTATTCAAATATTATTTTACTATTTCACTAATAAGCTTACCATCTGCATTGCTTATAACTTCAAGCAATAAGGCAAACATAATTTTTTTAATGTGCTTCATGCCATTGTCCACCAATTACACAACTGCCTTTTTGAATAGCTCTATAATTTATAATTTAGTTAACTGCTGAGGAAGGCATTCTAACAAGATTTCATTTTTTTTACTTTATAAACTATATCTTGCCTGTTTCCATTTTAAAAATTCTATTTAAATTTTCTCTTTCTTGCAGCTTCTGATTTCAACTTTTTCTTAACGCTTGGTTTTTCATAGTGTTCTCTTTTTCTTACTTCTCCGAGCACTCCACTTCTTGCGCACTTTTTCTTAAACCTTCTTAAAGCATTCTCAATTGTCTCGTCTGCTCCAACCTTAATTTCTGACATCATTATCCCTCCCTCCGCTAGCTCAATTCAATTTAAAAGCAGCTAATGCGGGGCCTAAATAGCACATTTTTTATTATACAACACAATTTTACATTATGTCAACATTTTCATTGCTGTTTTGTTATATATAATATATTATATATAAAATATTATTAAAAATTCAACATTTTGTAAAATAAATTAGAATACCAACTCATTTTTCGTTTGAATAAACCTTATATGCTAGCCAGGTGGCCACTTAAGCATCCTTCCACCCAACAAATGAAAATGTATATGTTGAACGGTTTGACCCCCTTGCTCTCCACAATTAGTAACAATTCTATATCCACTATCTGCAATTCCTAGAATTTTTACAATTTTCTTTGCGACAATAAATATATGACCTATTATTTCTGATTCATCTTGTTTTAAGCAATTTAAGTCAGCAATATGCTGCTTCGGAATAATTATAACATGTACTGGCGCCTCAGGGCTTATGTCCTTAAACCCTATGACCTTTTCATCTTCATAAACCATTTCACAAGGTATTTGCTTTTTTACTATTTTACAAAAGATACAATCTTCCTCTTCCACATAATCACCTCCTTGCATAACCCTAGTTATATTATAGTATTCAACATAAGTTTTTTTTCTCCTGCTACATATATTTATTGCTCACAAATTATTATAATTTTTGCACTTCGCGAGATCTATTAACCCAATAAACGATATTACCTTTATTTCGACTGCCTAGAACTACATCCTAAGGTAGCGATTGCAATTTTCATTATACCTTTCCTCCCAAGTCTCCTAGTTCATACATTATGAGGCTTAAGCATGTAAAACCTGCTGTCTCAGTTCTAAGTATTCTCGGTCCCAAAGTAACAATGCTTGCTCCTATTTCTTTAAGTTTTAATATTTCACTTTCTTCAAATCCACCCTCTGGTCCTATGACAATAGCAACTTTATTAATATGTATTTTCTCTATATTTTCTACTAATTTTTTTATACCATAGCCCTCTTCATTTTCATAGGGAACCACTACTAAATCCATATGCTTTAGTTCTTGTAATAAGTTATCAAACTCTATAGGAACATTAATTTGAGGCACCAGACTTCTCTTGCACTGCTTAGAGGCTTCAAGTGCTATCCTATTCCATCTATCTACCTTTTTAAACTCCTTAAGGTCAGTTTTAACTATTACTCTCTCTGTAATTATAGGTGTTATTGCTTTAACCCCGAGTTCCGTATTTTTTTGAACTATTAAATCCATTTTTGTTGATTTAGGCATACCTTGAAATAAGTATACTTCAATAGGACTTTCATTGTTTATAGGATTTTCTTCTAATAGATTTATATTTACTGCCTTTTTATCTATAAAAGTTATTTCACCTACATACTCTTTACCTTCACAGTTATTAACACTTACCTTATCACCGATTTGAAGCCTTAATACCTTATATATATGTTTTACATCTTCACCATCAATAATAGCATTGTTTCCATCTATACTATTCTTTGGTACAAAAAATTTATGCATTATTTATTCTCCTTAAACTTTGGTACATTCAAATAAATATACTGTTCTATTTTCATGCACCTTATTTTGCTATAACTTTGCAACTATGCAAACCCATTCACCCTCTATATTTATCTCTTCAATTTTAAAACCACACTCAGTTAACTTATTTATTACATCATCTTTTTTACTTAAAATTATCCCTGAAGATATAAAATATCCACCTTCTACTATAAATGACTTAACTTGCTGCGTCAAAAATATAATTATATCAGCCATTATATTCGCTACAACTATATTCGCTTTTCCTTTGACAACTTCCATTAAGTCTCCGTATAATATTTCAATGTTATCTATATCATTGTAGCTAACATTTTGTTTTGCAGAGTCTACTGCTACTGGATCCAAATCAACTCCTATGACTTTCTTAGCCCCAAGTTTAGCCGCAGCAATAGCTAATATCCCAGAACCTGTTCCTATATCAAAAACTGTTGAGTTAGCGTCTACGTGCCTCTCAAGTGCCTTTATACACATCCTAGTAGTCTCATGAGATCCAGTTCCAAAAGCCATACCTGGATCTAGTTCCACAATTATTTCATCAGTATTTTTATTGTATTCTTCCCATATAGGCTTTATAACTATCTTTTCTCCTACCTTTATTGGTTTATAATACTTTTTCCAGTTATTTTCCCAGTCTTCTTCATTTACCTTTTCTGCCGTTACAGATCCAGCGCCTTTGTCTAATCCACACTTTGGTAAATTATTTACCCCTATTTTAATTTCTTCTAAGTGCTTTTCAAATTTTTCATCTTTTTTATAGTATCCCTTAATTACAACCCCACTCTTTGTATCTATAATAGTTTCATCAAAATAGTCCCAATCTGTAGTATGATCCCGTCTAAAAATCAAATCTAAAGGATCTAAAATAGAAACCCCTTCGACTCCCGTATTGTATAGCATTGCAGATACAGCTTCAACAGCCTCACTACTTGTTATTATAGTTACTTCAATCCAATCTTTATTCATTATTAATCTCCTTATTTATAATAAAAAACTCCGTTTTACAAAACGGAGTTTTTATTATTATTTGCCAAATATTTTATCTACAATAGACTTTTTATTTTCTTCAAAAAAATCTACATTCTCGCCACTAGCTTCCATAAATTGTTTTAAAGCTTCCTTTTGCTTATCATTCATAGTTTTTGGAATATCAACAATAACCTTTACGTATTGATCTCCTCTTCCATGTCCGTTTACTCTAGGTATTCCCTTACCCTTAAGTCTAAACACAGTCCCAGATTGTGTTCCTCCTGGAACCTTGTATTTAACGTCTCCATCAACGGTTGGCACTTTAATTTCAGTTCCCATAGATGCATACCCAAAGCTTATATGAGATTCTATATGAATATCAGTTCCATTCCTCTTAAAACTTTTATGAGGAGCTACTCTAATATTTATATACAAATCTCCTGATGGGCCACCCTTTTCGCCCTGTTCCCCTTGACCTCTTAGAGGCATAACATTTCCAGTATCAACTCCACCTGGAACATCAATTTTAATTTTTTTGTTTTTTCTTTGTTTTCCAGAACCATGACAAGTTTTGCATGGCTCAGAAATCATTTGACCCTTGCCACCACACTTATCACAAGTGCTCATGCTAGCAAAGCTTCCAAAGGCAGTGTTTCTCTGTACTTTTATCTGCCCAGCTCCACCACATTTATCACATGTTTTAGGTGAAGTACCGGCTTTAGCACCACTACCACTGCAATCCCCACATTTTTCATTTCTTGTAATGGATATCTCTTTTTCTACCCCAAAAACAGCCTCTTCAAAATTCAGGTTTAGATTATATTCTAAATCTGCACCTTTTTTAGGTCCATTCTGATTTCTTGAAGAGAATCCTCCACCTCCAAATATGTCGCCAAATATATCTCCAAAACCACCAAATCCTGAGAAATCAGAGCTACCTTCAAAGCCTGCTCCATTTGCATCAGCTGTACCATATTGATCATATCTTGATCTTTTCTCTGAATCAGATAAAACTTGGTATGCTTCATTCATTTCTTTGAATTTGTCTTCCGCCGCTTTATTATCTGGATTTCTATCTGGATGATACTTTAATGCACCCTTTTTAAAAGCTTTCTTAATTTCTTCCTCACTGGCACCTCTTTCTACGCCAAGAGTTTCATAATAATCTTTTTTTGACATCTAGCTTTTCACCACCTAAAATATATATACTTCTACATTATAAACTAATCTTTAATATAAAGTAATCCTTAAAATAATTTAACCATCACTATTATATAGTTTTTCTATACATATTGCTAATATTTCTTTACTTAAATCATCTCCTGCGGAGCTGCATACATTAAAATAAGGGAAGGGTAGTTACCCGACCCTTATTTAAATTGATTTTGCTAATTATTGATTTTACTAATTATTTATCTTCTTTTTTTTCATCTTCTTCTACTTTAAAGTCAGCATCCACTACATTGTCATCTTGATGAGCATTTCCATCTGCGTTAGTTTCGCCTGGGTTTGCTCCTTGATCTTTTGATGCTTCTGCTTCTGCTTGATATATTTTTGTAGTTACTGCATAGAAAGCCTCAGTTAATTCTTCAGTAGATTTCTTTATAGCTTCTATATCTTCTCCATCTTTAACTTTTTTAAGAGCTTCTAATTTAACATCAATATCTTTTTTATCATCTTCTGTTACTTTTTCTCCAAGGTCAGTTAAGCTTTTTTCAGTTTGGTATACTAACTGTTCTGCATTATTCTTAACTTCAATTTCTTCTTTTCTAGCTTTGTCTTCTTCTGCAAATTTTTCTGCTTCTTTTACTGCTTTATCAATTTCATCATCACTTAAATTAGTTGATGCTGTAATTGTTATCTTAGCTTCTTTTCCTGTTCCTTTATCTTTAGCTGATACATTAACTATACCGTTAGCATCTATATCAAAAGTAACCTCTATTTGTGGAATTCCTCTTGGTGCTGCAGCAATTCCTGAAAGGGTAACTCTTCCTAAAGTCTTGTTACCTGCAGCCATTTGTCTCTCACCTTGAACAATGTTAATTTCAACTGATGTTTGACCATCTGCAGCTGTTGAGAATACTTGACTCTTTTTAGCTGGGATTGTAGTATTTCTTTCAATTAAAGGAGTAGCTATTCCACCTAAAGTTTCAATTCCTAGTGTTAATGGAGTTACATCAAGAAGTAAAACATCTTTAACTTCTCCACTTAATACTCCCGCTTGAACTGCTGCGCCGAGTGCTACACATTCATCTGGATTTACTCCCTTTGAAGGATCTTTTCCAGTAAAGTTTTTAACTGCTTCTTGAACTGCTGGTGTTCTTGTTGAACCACCTACAAGTACAATTTTATCTATTTCATCAAGTGACAACCCTGCATCTGCAAGTGCTTTTTTCATTGGTTCTATTGTAGCATTAACTAAATCGTGAGTTAACTCATTAAATTTAGCTCTTGTTAAATTCATATCTATATGCTTTGGACCTGTTGCATCTGCAGTAATAAATGGAAGATTAATATTTGTTTGCATTGATGATGATAATTCAATTTTAGCTTTTTCAGCAGCTTCTTTTAATCTTTGAAGTGCCATTTTATCATTTCTCAAATCTATTCCATTATCCGCTTTAAAAGTGTCAGCTATGTGATTCATAACCTTTTCGTCAAAGTCATCTCCACCAAGTTTAGTGTTACCATTAGTTGATTTAACTTCGAATAAACCATCACCAAGTTCTAATATAGATACATCAAATGTACCGCCACCTAAATCATATACTAATATTTTTTGGTTAACATCCATTTTATCTAAACCATAAGCTAAAGCTGCTGCTGTTGGCTCATTTATTATTCTCTTAACTTCAAGTCCAGCTATTTTTCCTGCATCTTTTGTTGCTTGTCTTTGGCTATCATTGAAATAAGCAGGTACAGTTATTACAGCTTCTGTAACTGTTTCTCCTAAATAAGCCTCAGCATCAGCTTTTATTTTTTGTAAAATATATGCTGAAATTTCTTGTGGTGTATGTGATTTTCCATCAATATCTACTTTATGATTAGAACCCATTTCTCTTTTAATTGACATTATTGTTTTGTCTGGGTTTGTAATTGCCTGTCTTTTTGCTACTTGACCTACTAGTCTTTCTCCATTAGCTTGGAATGAAACTACAGATGGTGTAGTTCTTGCACCTTCTGAATTAGAAATTACTACGGGTTCTCCACCCTCCATAACTGCTACACATGAGTTTGTTGTACCTAAATCTATTCCTATAATTTTTCCCATTATTATTTCCTCCTCATATTTCTGTTAATTTATTACAATTTTCATTGTTGAATTTTTTAATACTACTAATCTTTAATTTGCAACTTTGACCATGCTATGTCTCAATACCTTATTTGCCCTTTTATACCCCTTTTGGAATACTTCTACTATTTCATTAGTTCCATACTGTTCATCTTCAACATGCATTACTGCATTATGAAGATTTGGGTCAAATTCACCTTCTGAGACTAATTCTTCTACCCCTAATTTAGTAAAGGCATCATTAAATTGTCTTACCGTCATCTCCACACCGACTCTTAGATCTTCCCCAGTTCCTTCAACAGAAAGTGCTCTTTCTAAGTTATCAAGTACTGGTAAAACTTCTTTTAAAACATCGGCGCAAGCATCTGTGTATATACCATGTTTCTCTTTTACTGTTCTTTTTCTAAAGTTTTCATATTCAGCAGATGTCCTTAAATATTTATCTTTAAAATCATCTAGCTCACTCTGTAATTTCATGTTTTCTTCTTCTAATTTCTTCTTATTTTTTTTCATATCTTTTTCTTTTTCACTTTCTAAAAGTTCTTCAACTTCTTCTACTATTTCAGCTTCTTCTGCAGTTTCCTCTGTAGAACCCTCTGTCTCTCCCATAGTACTTTGACTTTCGCCAGTTTCATCAACTGAGCTTGAAGCCCCATTATTAGGTATTGATGTGTTTTCTTCTTTTAAATCTTCTTTTAAAATTTCCTGATTATTTGTATTCACTAAATCATCCCTCCATTTCTGGCTCAAAGTAAATCTTTTAATTTAAAACTTTATCTATGATCATCATAAATTTGAGCTATATTATCATTTAATTCTTTAACTATTTCAGTTAATACAGATATAACTTTTCCATAAGGTATTCTTGTTGGCCCTATAACGCCAATAGATCCGAGTGGTATTCCGGACGCGCTATAAACAGCTGTTATAATGCTGCATTCGCGAGCACATTCAACAAAATTTTCTCCACCAATCTTAATTGTAATATTACCTGTAATATCCCCTACCCCTAGTAAACTATTTATACTCTCTTTATTGTCTACTAGAACTAAGAACTCACGAGCCTTAGTAATATTGTTATATTCTGGGTAGTTAAATATATTTGCAGCACCCTGAATATATACTTCTGAAGCTTCAACACCAGACAAACTATCATATAAAGCTGGAATAATTCCATCAAAAATTTCTTGATAAAATGCTAAATCTCTTTTTAAATTATTAATAACTTCTAAATTTATTTGTTCAATTGTAAGCTTTCTCAATCTAAAATTAAGCATATTGTTAAGTTTTTCAATGCTATCACTACCAATAGGTTTTTTAATCTTAATAACATTATTTTTGATGATACCACTGTCTGTAATAATTACAAACAAAATACTCCCAGCATCTAGATTCATTAGCTGAATATATTTTATACAGCTCTTTTGAACAGATGGTGCCTTAACTATAGATGTAAGATTTGTAAGAATAGAAAGCACTTGTGTTGCTTGCTTAACAATTTTATCAACCTCATATAAAGCAGCATTAATAAGGTGGTTTTTGATCATATATTCTTCCTCATTGGATAATTTCGTAAGCTCCATAAGTCTATCAACATATAATCTATAACCCTTATCTGATGGTTTTCTACCAGATGATGTATGCAGCTGTTCTATATATCCCATCTCTTCGAGGTCTGACATTTCATTTCTTATAGTAGCTGGACTAATACCTAAATCATACTTTTTAGCTATGGTTCTGGACCCAACAGGCTCACCATTATTTATATAATCTGTAATTATAGCCTGAAGTATTTTAATTTTTCTTTCATCCATTTCCATAATATCACCTCTTTTATTAGCACTCACTACCGTTGAGTGCTAACGAGTATGTATTAAAAGTATCATTTGCTAATGTATTTGTCAATAACCTTAATTTTTTAATTTAGCCACTATATGTTGATTATATTGCTTTAAATTGAGTATACTACATTTTCCTTTGATTTTCGTGGCGCTGCAATATTAATAACTTTAGAAAGAAATTTATGGCAATGTATTTATAGAAGAAATTCCGCCATAATCACATTAGATATTTCAATACCTTCATAAGTTAAAAAAATATTGTTATCATTTTCCTCCATGAATCCATTGCTTACATATTTATTTATTACTTCCCTGTAAACAGTATCTATATCTTTGCCAAATCTTCCCCTAAATTCACTTTTGCTTATGCCTACATTCTTTCTAAGACCCATAAACATAAACTCTTCCATATCATCTTTAAATGAATTTTTTGTTTTTTCTACTATTGCACAACAATCAACATTTATTTTTTTAATATATTTTTCTATGTTTTCTTCATTTCTATACCTAAACCCATCACTATATGAATGAGAGGAAGCGCCGCATCCAATATATTCGCCCATTTCCCAATATACTAAATTGTGTCTACATGACTTATTATTTTTTGCAAAATTTGAAATTTCATATTGTATATACCCTTTTTCTCCTAAATATTCTATTGTCTGTGCGTACATAGTTCGCTCTAGTTCCTCATCCGGAAGATTTAATGTGCCTTCTTCAAGCCTTTTATAAAAAGCTGTTCCCTCTTCTACTATTAGACTATAGCAAGATAAGTGCTCTGGATTAAGGTTAGTTACATTTTCTAAGGTCTCTATCCACTGTTTAAGCGTTTGAGACGGAAGTCCAAACATTAAATCTACGTTTATATTATCAAAACCTAGATTTCTAGCCATTTGAAAGCTTTGTTTAAAATCTTCAATAGTATGAATTCTGCCCAGCTGTTTAAGCAAAGAATCTTGAAATGCTTGAAGTCCAATACTGATCCTATTTACTCCTATTTTTTTTAAAAAGTTTAATATTTCCCTTGTAAATGTTCCGGGATTTCCTTCCACGGTAAACTCTAAATCGTCACACATATCCAATCTATCAATACTTTTTCCTATCATTTCCCAGCCTGCTAAAGATAAATAGGTGGGAGTTCCCCCACCTATAAATATAGTCTTTATTTTTTTATCTCTTATACTATTTATTTCTTTTGCTATGGCTGCGGCATAATCAAGCATACAATCCTCAATACCAGCAAATGACGGAAAATCACAATATAAACACTTCTGCTTGCAAAAAGGAATATGTATATACAACGCAACATTCTTCATAGTTTAAGCCTCTCTTTATTCCTAATCTACTTTAAGTATAGCCATAAATGCTTCTTGTGGAACTTCTACGCTTCCCACTTGTCTCATTCTCTTTTTACCTTCTTTTTGTTTCGATAATAGTTTTTTCTTTCTTGAAATATCTCCACCATAGCATTTAGCTAAAACATCTTTTCTAAGTGCCTTTACAGTTTCTCTTGCGATTACCTTTGAGTTTATAGATGCTTGTATTGGAATTTCAAACATTTGTCTTGGTATATGTTCTTTTAGTTTTTCAGCCATAACTCTTCCTCTATGGGAGGCTGTCTCCTCTGGAACAATCATGGACAGAGCATCAACTTTTTCTCCTTTAAGTAAAATATCTAACTTTACAAGATTTGCAGTTATATATCCCTTTAATTCATAGTCAAAGGATGCATAACCTTTTGTTCTTGATTTTAAGGCATCAAAAAAGTCATATACTATTTCATTAAGTGGCAAGTCATAATTTACCACCACTCTAGTGGTTTCGATATATTTCATATCAATATATATACCTCTTTTTTGTTGGCATAACTCCATAACTGATCCTAAATATTCAGATGGTGTTATTATAGAAGCTTTAACTATTGGTTCTTCCATATAACTAATTTCTGTAGGCTCTGGAAGATTTGTAGGATTTGTTATTTCTATTAATTCACCACTAGTTTTCATTACTTTATATATAACTGATGGAGCTGTCGTAATGATTTCTAAATTAAATTCTCTTTCTATTCTCTCTTGTATTATCTCCATATGAAGAAGACCTAAGAATCCACATCTAAATCCAAAACCTAAAGCAATAGATGTCTCAGGTTCAAATCCTAATGCTGCATCATTTAACTGAAGCCTTTCTAGTGACTCTTTTAATTCTCCATATCTAGCACCATCTACCGGGTAAATACCACTAAACACCATAGGCACTGCTGGTTTATATCCCTTAAGTGGGTTAGCCGCCGGCCTTGCTGCTTCTGTTATTGTATCGCCAACTCGTGCATCCCTAACATTTTTTATAGATGCTGTTATATATCCAACATCCCCAGCACTTAGCTGCGGTACTGGAAGATAATTTGGAACAAATACTCCAACTTCTACTACATCATATATCTTATTAGTATTCATTAGTTTAATCTTTGTTCCTGTTTTAACAATTCCATCTTTGATTCTAACATAACATACAACACCTTTATAACTATCATATGAAGAATCAAAAATTAAAGCTTTGAGTGGCGCTTCTTCATCTCCACTAGGCGGTGAAATCTTTTTTACTACAGCTTCTAGAACATCTTCTACATTAAGCCCAGTTTTCGCCGAGATTAGCGGAGCATCCTGAGCTTCAATGCCTATTACGTCCTCAATTTCCTGAATTATCTCACTTGGCCTTGCACTAGGAAGATCTATCTTGTTAATAACCGGCGCAATGTCAAGATTGTTGTCCAGAGCAAGGTAGCAGTTTGCTAAAGTCTGAGCTTGAATCCCTTGTGATGCATCTACTACAAGCACTGCACCTTCACAAGCAGCTAAGCTCCTTGAAACCTCATAGTTAAAATCTACATGTCCTGGAGTATCTATAAGATTGAATATGTATTCTTCTCCATTCTCCCTTTTGTAAACGAGCCTTGCTGGTTGAGATTTAATAGTAATACCTCTTTCTCTTTCGAGGTCCATATTATCAAGTACTTGTTCTTCCATTTCCCTTTTAGTTAAAGTACCTGTCTTTTCTAATAATCGATCTGCAAGAGTAGACTTGCCGTGGTCAATATGTGCAACTATCGAAAAGTTTCTTATGTATTTTTGTCTATTACTCTGCATTAATTTGTACCCCCGTTATTCTATATGAATCAAATCATTTGCTTTAGTTTAACATAAACATACTTTATCCTAAAGCATATTAGTTTTTATAAATTAAATTATATCATAAATATCTCTAGTTTTGTAAGCGTATTATGATTATACATTATACTTATTTCGCTTAATATATGTGTTTTTATATTATTTCGAAAAAATACCATTATATGTACTAATGCATTTTTCTTTCATGTTATCAAATATTTTATTATTTATATAAAAACCATAGTCCTTAGTCTCTATTCTAAAATCAATAGGTTTTAATTTTAAGTCCATTGTAAATTTTGACTTATTTCTCGCAAGTTCTGTCTTAGTAAGATTAACTTTGATGAACCCATAAATCAAAATAGAAAAACAAATAAAAATCACAAGAAAATATTTAATTCTACCTTTTTTAAGCATAAAAAGTGCCTCCTTACAGTTGCCCTAAATAGATAACAATTATTAATTATTATCTTCTCCTTAGTAAGGATGCACTTTTTAAAATAAATTATTCACTTTTTTCCACTTAATTGCTCTGCAATTATTCTTGATAAATACTTACCAGTATTTTTTACCTCTTGGACAGTATTCCTATCTGCGCCTACTTCAATTAGCAACGCATTATCACTTTTATTTTGACTATAAAAACCAATTCCATAATGATAAGTAAAAATCGGGTCACCTTTTATAAGATTTGGGTATAATTTATTTGATATTCCTATCATTGAATTTATTAATTTCTTCTGTTTTGCGTATCTAGGGTTCTTATCTGTCACTACAAACATAAACTTAGCAACATTTTCCCCGTTTATTTTAGTGGTTACTGCATTCTTATTCTGTACACTATCTCTATGTAAATCTATAATTAAATCGAATTTTTCATATTCCTTTAAATACCTGTCTAAAGTAACTCCAGATTTTTTGTAGGCACTATTATAATCTCCTTTATCATGCACAGTTTTATCATGTATAACTGCAATTCCATATTTTTTTTCTAGTTCATCTTTTATTACATCTCCTACAACACATACATTTCTTGTTTGATCCATACTATTTTCAATAGTAGTTGTATCCTTATCCGAGGTGCGATAAGCTTCACAGGTATGAGAATGATATATTAAAACTCGTGGCTTTGCATTATTTAAAGCTTTTTTCAAAGCAGGATTATCAAGGGGTGATACCAAATTAGAGTCTTTAGCTTTAGCTTCCGCTTCCGACTTACTTACCTGTTTATCTTCTAATTTAAAGGGATTAAGGCTAAAATTTAAATTGCTTACCTCAGTGCTAGAGTCATTATTATCCAAATATGCAACTTCTTTTACTATTATAGATATAGGATTTAAAATATCTACTCCTAAAAATGATAATGCTGAAAGTTTCATGCTATTTTCACTGTTAGCATACTGCTGATCTGTGTTTGAGGACTTAATTACTGATAATGCATTATTAATAACATTAATATAAAAGTAATTCCTATATTTTCCTTCATTGTCCGCCTTGGCACTTCTAGGTAAAATGAGGCCCATTAAAAAAATAATGAGTAATATGAAAATACAAAAAAATATTCTCACATTACTATTTTTTTTAATAGCATATTTTGAAAAATTCATTTTTTTACTTAGCATATTCTTATATTTACCTTTAATTTCTATACCTTTGTAACTCATCTTTATCCCCCCCGCTTATACAATATATATGAGGGAATATATCAAGTTATTACTAGTTCAAATACTTATTTATGTCCTCTAAGTTTAATGCTGGTTGCAAGGCTATATTAATGCCATTTGCAATAATTTTAGAAACTGAATTTATAACCATATCAATTTCTTTTGGCGTAACTACAAGGTTACCAACATATGGATTTAATATTTCAGCAATCATCTTTTGTTTTTCTACCTTATCAATTGACTTAAGCATATTGTAAAATTCTTTGCCTTCGTTTGCCGATTTAATCATTTCATCAAGTACTAAATCAATGGTATCATTCGCGAGTGTTGCCGCATCAACTACTGTCGGAATCCCAATAGCAATAACTGGTACTCCTAATGTTTTTTCACTTATTTCCATCCTCCGATTTCCAATTCCAGCTCCTGGAGAAATCCCAGTAGTCCCTATTTGTATAGTCCTGTTTACCCTATCCATTTTTCTAGAAGCCAATGCATCAATGCAAATAACTAAATTAGGTTTAATTTTCTCCACTATGCCGCGGATTATTTCACCAGTTTCCATACCGGTTATTCCTAGTACTCCAGGAGATATGGCACATACTGGCCTTATGCCTTCATCTATAGAGTCGGGCACTAATTGTTTTAAATGCCTAGTCACCATTATTTTTGAAACAACTTTTGGTCCTACAGCATCAGGAGTAACATTCCAATTACCAAGTCCAACCACGAGCGCCGTCATACTATCCTCTAATTTTATTAGCGGAGCGAGCACCTCTCCCATTACAATACTTACTCTGTCCATAGCATCACCATCATAGTGAACAAATTCCGGAATATCAATAGTTATATATGTACCTTTTGGTTTTCCCATCATTTCTTCCCCAATATCACTTACTATTTTTACATTAGTAATTTTAATATCGCCCTCGCTATACTCTTCTACATCAACACCTGGCATCTCACCATTGTTTTCTGCTTTGTATATTTCTTTAGCTTCAACAGCTAAATCTGTTCTTACACTTATCATAATTTCACCTCAACTATATTTTTAATATTAGCTTTTCCTAATAGCCCTTTCCTATCCCTTCAAAAATATTTTTTTAGGCTTTTCACTTATTTAAAATGCGCCTTATATTAAAAATTATATATATAGATCAAATTACACTTGAAGTGATTAAATTTTAATGCTATAATATCAGTTGAATAATTAAAAAGATTCGTATGCAGTTTTACCCAAGACTGTTGACATGTTATTAAATGCGAGGGTGGTGAAAATAAATGGCAAATATTCAATCAGCAAAAAAAAGAATTAGAGTTACTGAAGTTAAAACACAAAGAAACACAATGATTAAATCTGCTTTAAAAACTAAGGTAAAGAAATTTGAGACAGCTGTCTTTACTGGCAATGTTGAAGAAGCTAAAGTTACATATGCAAGCGTGGTTAAAGCTTTAGATATGGCTGTAACAAAAGGAATACTTCACATAAACAAGGCAGCAAGAAGAAAATCTAGACTAGCAGCTAAGTTAAACGCTTTAAGTTTAAC
>DAVZGU010000005.1:0-15077 GCA_052274215.1 Clostridium sp.
TTTGTTCTAAACTCTCCATCATAGTTATAATACGCACCAGCTACAGCAGGCGCAGTTGGTATTGAACATATCTCACCTATTCCCTTTGCCCCATATGCAAGGTTCATATTTCCTCTACCTAATATAATAGATTCTATTTTCGGTACTTCTGTTGCTTTAAACAATCCTAGTGTTCCAAATTTTGCAGTCGGTACGCTGCCCCTAAGCGGATAATCCTCTGTTAAAGCATATCCAAGACTCATAACAACACCGCCTTCAATCTGTCCCTCAATACTTTTAGGATTTATAGGAGTACCAACATCATGAACTGCAATAACCTTCAAAAGTTTACCCTCATCATCCAAAATAACGACCTGCGTAGCATAGCCATAAGCTACATGACTTACAGGATTTTGTTTAATTGAGCTCATTTTATCAGTTATCCCTTTAAATTCTCCATAAAATTCTTGACCATCTAAGTTTTCTAATGTTTGATAAGTTAATGCATCAAGAAGTTCTCTAGCTGCTCTTTTTACTGCCTCACCTGTGAATAATGTTTGGCGTGAAGCTGTTGTATTCCCAGAATCAGGGCAAGTCAAAGTATCTGGCGCTGCATGCACCACTTTATCAGGTGATATATTAAGAGTTTCACAAACTATTTGCGTTAATATAGTCCCAAGCCCTTGTCCAATACAAGCCGCACTGGTATGAATATATACGCTACCATCCTTTATAACCAGCATGCAACGTCCAATATCAGGTATTCCAACTCCTAGTCCACTGTTTTTAATAGAACAAGCTATTCCTGCCTTAGGATTTTGCTTACATATTTCTTTCACTGCTTCCAACGTTTCAACAATAGATGTTGATGAATCTGCAATTTGGCCATTAGGAAGTACTTGGCCTGGTCTAATTGCGTTTCTATATCTTATTTCAAAGGGAGTTATTGAAGCCAAATTCGCAAGCTGATTTAAATTGCTTTCTATTGCAAAACAGCTCTGTGTTACTCCAAACCCTCTAAATGCACCAGCTGGTGGATTGTTTGTATATACTGCTTTTCCAATTATATCAATATTTTGATAATTATACGGTCCCGCTGCATGGGTGCATGCTCTTTGCAATACAGGTCCACCCAGCGACGCATAAGCTCCTGTATCAGCTACTATGATAGCTTTCATAGCAGTCAAATATCCATTTTCATCACAAGCAGTTGTAACCTCCATCTCCATAGCATGACGTTTGGGATGTATCATCATGCTTTCCCTGCGACTTAATGCAACCTTCACAGGTTTGTTACATAAATAAGAAAGAATTGATGCATGGTGTTGAACGCTCATATCTTCTTTTCCACCAAAACCTCCACCAACCATTTTACTTACAACTCTTACTTTACTTTGATCAATCCCTAAAGCTTCCGCACATTCCTTCCTTGTTTGATAAATACCTTGGTCACCGCAATATATTATTATTCCATCATTACCATCTGGCGCAGCTACTGCCGTTTCAGTTTCTAAAAAAGCATGTTCTGTAAATGGCGTGCTATATTTATTTGTTACGCTGTATTTCGAACTTTTTATATATTTACCTGCATTACCAAATACCATGTTTTCAGTTACTAATAAATTACCGCTTGCATGTACTTGAGGCGCATCTCCCTTCAGTGCATCTGCCGGACATGTAACCGGTGTTAATTCTTCAAAATCAATTTTAACTAAAGATTTAGCTTTTTCTAGTATTTCTGGAGTTCGGGCAGCTATTAGAACTATAGCATCTCCTATGCAGTGAGTTATCTTTCCCATTGGTATTAATATATCCCAATCCTTAACAATATGACCAACTTTTTGGCTTCCAGGAAGCTCATCCGCTGTAATCACTAGATAAACACCTTCTAGTCTTTTAGCTTCACTAATATCTACACTTTTTACTAAGGCACGTGGATATTTAGTTCTAACCGCTCCACCATAAATCATACCATCTATACGCATATCATCTACATATTCTGCTGTTCCAAGCACTTTGTCTACAGCATCAATTCTATTTAAATTTTCTCCTATTAAACCTTTACAAGTAGATTTAGGCACCTCTGTATTTTGTCGTAATAGTTTAGCCGCGAGCTTCACAGCTTCAATTATTTTCACATATCCCGTGCAGCGGCAGATATTATTTTTCAAAGCATTTTTTATTTCGACCTCAGTTGGATCTTCTACCTTATCAATAAGACTCTTTGCACTTATAACCATTCCTGGAGTACAAAAACCACACTGTACTGCACCTGCCTGCATAAAAGCATGTCCATACACATCTTTTTCTCTATCCGTTAGTCCTTCAACCGTTATAATATTTTTATCTACAAGCTTGCTTGTTTTTAATATACATGCTTTTTTTGCCTCGCCGTCAACTAAAACCATACATGTTCCACAGGCACCCTCAGAGCACCCATTTTTAACTGATGTTAAATTCAAATCTTCCCTTAAGAATGTAATTAGCTTTTTATCTTCCTTAGACCTAACTTTATTCCCATTTACAACAAAGTTAAAAATTGCGACCACCCCGTTTTATATATTTTCCAAAATTCTGCTTTATAATATTTCCATTTTCTACAATCTGTGTCCCTCTTAGAAAAACATGCTTAGCAGATCCTACAGTTCTAAATCCTTCAAAAGGTGTATAATCTACATTTTGTGTTTGATTATCTTTAGATATAATTCCTTGATATTTCATATCCCATATAACTATATCCGCATCACTTCCAACTTGTAATACTCCCTTTCTAGGATACATTCCAAAAATCTTTGCAATATTTTCACTAAGCAAAGAACACATTTGTTCTTTACTTATTTTACCTTTATCTACTCCATAGGTGTACATAAGGGTTGGTCTATGTTCAACCCCTGGTATACCATTGGGTATTTTACTAAAATCGTTTATGCCATGATCTTTTTGACCTTTAAAATTAAAACTACAGTGATCGGTTCCAATTGTATCAATATCTTCCTCTGACAAAGCTTGCCATAATCTTTCTAGATCATCTTTTTTTCTTAAAGGTGGTGACAGAACATACTTAGCACTTTCAAAATCCTCTGATAAGTATAAACTATCTTCTAAAAGCAGATATTGAGGACATGTTTCTACATATACTTTTTGTCCTCTTTTTCTTGCTTTTAATACCTCTTCTAAAGCTTCTTTTGTACTTAGATGTACAATATATATAGGTGCGTCTGCCAAATTTGCAATATCTATATATCTTGATACTGCTTCTGATTCCACAATATTAGGTCGTGACAGTGGATGGGCCGCCGGAGTCATATTCCCACTATTAAGCTGTTCTTTTATCATAGCATTTACAAGATCCCCATTTTCACAATGAACACAAAGCAAACCATTATACTTTTTCAAGCACTTTAAAATGTCATATATCTCTCCATCATTAAGACGTAAATTGTCATAGGCCATATATGCTTTAAATGATGTTATTCCCTGCTCTTTCATTGTTTTAAGCTCATCCTTTACATCTGCATTCCACTGCGTTATTGCCATATGAAAGCCATAATCGCAACTTGAAGTATCTTTAGCTAAATTATGCCAATTTATTAGCGCCTCACTTAGAGTTTCTCCTTTGTTTTGCGTTGCATAATCCAAAATCGTTGTGGTTCCACCTACAATAGCCGCGGCGGTACCTGTTTTAAAATCATCTGCAGTTCTAGTGTATCCTGTATCTAAATCAAAGTGAGTATGAGAATCAATAAATCCTGGAAATACTAAACAACCTGCTGCATCTATAATTTGTGCTTTATCATCTTCTAAATTTTCACCAATAGAGGTAATTATCTCATCTTCAATTTTAATATCAGAAATATAGCTTTTTCTAGGAGTTACAATAGTCCCATTCTTTATAATAATTAACATTTAACCCACCTCATCAATTTTTAAATCATATAACTATAGTTCGAAATTACAGCCCAAATCATATTTTCAATGTCTTTAGGTATTTCTGTATTGTTTTCATTAAGATTAACTTCTAAAACTTCGCCATCTAACCTAACTTTTACGATTTTTTCATCTTTATTAATTAATACAAATCCCATGTTTTTGCTGTTTTCAAAATCGGCTTCTGTAGCAAATAGTGTAAGCTTTTCTTTATATGGAGCACTATCATATGGACAGAACGTTTCACAGTTTCCACACTCATTACATAGTTTATCCAAGTGAATTATTTGATGCATTTTATTACCTTTTACTTTTATAGTAATATTTGCACGGTTAGGACAGACATCAACACAAGCTTCACATATTGTTGAACACTGGAGACATCGTGCGCATTCTTTAGGACCGCACTCGGCCATTTGGAGTATACCTTTTTTAGCTATTGCCGCTTCAGTATCTGTGCTTGCTTTTGGCATATTTATTGTTAAATCACGATTCATTTCTTCTTTGACTATGGACCTTGCAAATCTTGTTGCATCTGCTATGCCTTCAACTACTGTAGCCGGTCCATGCAGACCATCTCCAGCAACATATACTTTTTTAATGTTTGTTTCTAGTGTTTGTGCATTTACATCGGCTTGTCCTTTTTCGTTTAGTTTAATATTATTTTCTTCGAATATCTTAGTATCTATCTTCTCCCCAACTGCTGATATAACGATGTCTGCTTTTATATCTACCATATCGCCGCTTGGAACTGGTCTTCGTCTTCCACTTTCATCTGGTTCTCCGAGTTTCATAACTTCACATTTAAGAACACCACCGCTAACTTTTACAGGTGATAGTAATTCCTTAAATTCTACTCCATCTTCGATTGCCATTTGCAATTCTTCGACATCTGCAGGCATGTATTTTTTAGTTCTACGATATACTACATATACATTCTCTACTCCATCTACTCTTTTAGCTGCTCTAGCTGCATCCATAGCAGTGTTACCACCACCTACTACTACTACATTTTTACCAATATTTAAATTTTTATCATTATTCTTTAATTTCTCTAAAAAATGAAGTACATTTATTACATTTTCGCCTTCAATATTAACTCTACCTGGCTGCCATGCACCGATTGCAAATAGGACATATTTATATCCTAACTCTTTTAACTCATCTACAGAATTCTTTTCTGAATTTAATTCAATTTTAACTCCCATGCTTCGAACAAGATCAATGTCTTTCTCAATAGAATTCGATGGTATTCTAAATCCTGGAATAACATGTTTTACTATTCCTCCTAAAGAGTTTCTTTTTTCAAAAATTGTTACATTGATTCCCTCTCTTGCAAGGAAATATGCTGCCGCAAGACCTGTAGTTCCTCCACCAACAATTGCTACCTGTACATCACCTTTATCTGCTATCTTAAGTTCATTCATTAAACCATCGTATGCTTTTTCTGCTGCTTGTAATTTTATATTCCTTATGTTAACAGACTCATCGCAGAAATTCCTGCTACATTTGCTCATGCAAGCATGACTGCATATTGTTCCAGTAATAAATGGGAGTGGATTTTTTTCAACTATTACCTTTAAAGCTTCAAGATGTTTTCCTTCTGAAACAAGACGTATATACTCTGGAATATCTTGTCCTATAGGACATCCCTTCTCGCATGATGCAATAAAGCAATCAGCTAATGGTACTTTTTCATTTATTTTACGATTTGGATTTGGTTTTATAGGCTTTACATGATGAATATCTTTTACTGATTTTTCTTTAAGCTCTCTTAATTTTTCATTATCCATAACATACTTATTAGTATATTCCAACTTATTTAATTTTTCTGCAATTTGGAAACATCTTTGATATCCACCAATTTTTAAAAGTGTTGATGCTATGGTTATTGGCCATATACCTGTTTCGAATATGTCTTTAATATTGAAAACGTCCGCACCACCCGAATAAGACATGTTAAGTTTTCCATCAAATTCTTTCGAAAGCCTATATGCAAGTGCTATAGAAAGAGGATATAGGGATTTACCTGACATATACATCTCGTCACCAGGTAATTCATTGTTTTTAATCAGAGCTGGAACTGTATTTGTTAATTTAACACCAAATGACACTCCTTTTTCTTTTGCCAAATCTTGTAATCCTTTAAACATAACTATGGCATCAGTAAATTGTAAGTCTTCATTGAAGTGATGTTCATCAAATGAAATATAATCATATCCCATACTATCTAATGTTTTACGTACAAATTCATAACCTAATAATGTAGGATTACATTTTACATATGTGTTTAATCCTTTTTCATTTATCAGGTATGTTGCAATGTGCTTAATTTCTTGTGATGGACATCCATGTAATGTTGATAATGTTATTGATGAACATACCTTAGGAGATATACTCTCAACATATTCACTATCAATATTTTGGAATTTATCCATGTTTTCATATACGTACGCCCTGCATTCTTTCCATATATTGCTCTTAGATGCATCTTTAAGCCCCATAATAAATTCATCTATTTTAGGTGAAGAAATCCCTTTAAAATCATATCCTACACTCATATTAAAAATAAACCCAGAAGGACTTCCTAGCTTAAGCTCTTTTGATAATATTTTTAGTGCAAACCAAGCCTTAACATACTCATCATATGCCTCGGGAACTCTAAGCTCTGTTGACCACTCTACATTATAGCACTCATCTTCTGCGCTTATACATGGCTTTGATACAGGTAAATCTTCGCCGTCAAGAGTTTGCACTGTTTTTAATTCAAAAAATCTACATCCAGAAACATAAGCTGCAATGATATTTTGTGCGAGCTGTGTATGTGGTCCTGCTGCTGGCCCAAAAGGAGTTTCAATTTTTTCTCCAAATATTTCAAGAACCTTATCATCCTGCTTTTTAAAGAATTTGTTTACTCCAAATATCTTTCCATATTTTTTATTTTCGTAAGTTATCCACTCCATTAAACTTTCAAATGGAATCGGTGTCATTCTATCACCCATGATTAATTTCCCCCTCTTTTTTAATTAGCTATTAATTTTATTCCATAACTTATTTGACAATTCTCTTGATTTTGCCATGATTCTTTCAGTATCAACACCAATTATTTCACGGTCCTTCATAAGAACTTTACCGTTTATCATTGTAGTTGTTACGCATCTTCCATTAATTCCAAATAAAATATGAGAGTTTGCATTATTTTCATTAAATGGTGTTAGTGGATCATATTCGACTACTATAATGTCAGCATAAGCTCCTTTTTGTATAACTCCAAGGGGTTTTTCAAAGAATCTATTAGCAATCTTTGCATTATTTTCAAATGTCATTAAAGGAACTTCACTCCAACCAACAGATGGATTACAGTTATGATGCTTCTGCAAAATATTTGCAACCTTCATGGATTCAAGCATATCACTGGTATATCCGTCAGTTCCAAGCCCTAAAGTCAATCCTTTTTTAACAAACTCTAGCACAGGTGTACATCCTACAGCGTTACCCATATTAGATTCAGGATTGTGTACTACCATTGTATTAGTCTCCTTTAATATATCCATCTCACCATTGTTAATGTGTATACAATGAACAGCCATAGTTTTGCTGCCCAAAATATCAAAATCAAATAAACGATTTACTATTCTTTTATTGTATTTTTTTAAAGAATCATATACATCATCTATACCTTCTGCTGTATGCACATGATACCCAGCACCACAGGTTATATTTTGAGCACAATACTCAAGTGTTTTATTACTTAATGTAAATGATGCATGAAGTCCCATCATACCCTTTTGCATATCTGAGGAATCATTTTTAGCCGCCTTCATAAATTCAACATTTTCTTTTACAGCTTGTCTCATTTTTTCCTCTCCATCTCTATCAGAAACTTCATAACATAAAGATGTACGAATACCCAGCTTTTTAGCAACACCCGATATTTGAAATAAACTTCCGGAAATACTACCGTAACTTGCATGATGGTCAAAAACAGTTGTAACCCCATTTCTTATACAATCTAAGTATGTCGAATATGCACTATATTCTGTATCTTCGAGTGTCAATAATCTATCTATTTTCCACCACATTCCAGAAAGAATATCTAAAAAGCTTTTAGGGTTGTTCCCTTTAATAGAGAGACCACGGGCAAATGCACTATATATGTGATGATGAGTATTAATCATTCCTGGCATAATTAAACCTTTTTTAGCATCTACAAACTCAGCATCCTTATACTTTTTCTTCATTTGCTCTGTGGTTCCGAGGTCAAATATAATATTAGCATCAATACATACACAACCATCCTCAATAAATGTATTATCATCATCTCTAGTCAATAACTTCCCATTGCCTATTAAAATCATAATATGCCTCCTCTAATATATTAATGTATTTTTAAAATTACACAGAATTAATTGATTGTTCTCATTGTTTTTACTATTCTAAATTTATTCTACCATTATTTTCTGCTTTATTCAATTTGTTTTATTAATATTTTTGTAAGCTTAAAAATAATTTGTATTTATTATTGATTTTTAAAAAATATACTGATATACTGAATTTATAAAATATTTGCAAAATTTTAATAATTTGGACTTATCATACAACTGATTGAGAGGTTTTTTATGGATATTAACAGTAATTTAGATTTTTTAAAAAATTTAGCCAAGGGTATTTCGTCACAATTTGGGCGAAATTGTGAAGTAGTTATACACGACTTATCTTCTGGTAACCCAGATTATCCGATTCTCTTTATTGAGAATGGCGATGTTACAAAAAGAACAACAAGCACTAGCAGTGCTTCGCGTGTTGTATTAAACGCTTTGAAAAACAATTGTGAACAAATTGAAGATAATTTAAACTATATTACCAAAACTCATGATGGTAGGATTCTAAAATCAAGTACTATATATATACGAAATGATGAAAATATTCCTGTTGGTATATTTTCTATTAACTATGATATTACTGAACTTACCATAGCTAGTAATTGTATAGACTCCTTGATTAGTCATAAAGAAAACGTTTATGACGGGAATAAAATTCCTCAAAATGTAAATCAACTACTAGATGATTTATTAGAAGAATCTGTAAAAAAAGTAAATAAACCAGTTGCATTAATGAGTAAAGAAGAAAAAATACAAGCTATTCAATTTCTTAATGATGCTGGTGCTTTCCTAATTACTAAAGCAGGCGATAAAATAGCCAGTTTTTTCGGAATTTCAAAGTATTCAATCTACAATTATGTAGATATAAAAAAATAATTTTTTTGGAGGTTTTGTTATGAATAAAATAAACTGGGTACGAAATGAGCTCCCTAAAAACAGTAATAAAATGTTAAATGTAATGTCCCTTGAAAAAATTAATAAGGCATCTTCTTTTCATAAAAGTTTCCCCCAATATAGTCAAACACCCTTAGCTAAACTAGATAATATGGCTAAATTCCTTGGCCTTAAAAATCTTTATGTAAAAGATGAGTCTTATAGATTTGGGTTAAACGCTTTCAAGGTTTTAGGTGGTTCTTTTGCTATAGGTTGTTACATTGCAAAAAAATTAGGTAAGGATATATCAACGCTTCATTATGATATTATTACGTCAAAAGAACTTCTTAAAGAATTCGGACAAACAACTTTCTTCACAGCAACTGATGGGAATCATGGAAGAGGTCTTGCTTGGTCCGCTAACAAATTAAATCAAAAATCCGTCGTTTTCATGCCAAAAGGCTCTTCAAAAACCAGATTGAAAAACATTCAAAAAGAAGGCGCTACCGCTACAATAGAAGATGTAAATTATGACGAATGCGTCCGCATCGCAATAGCCGAGTCAGCAAAAACTCCTAATTCTGTAGTTGTTCAAGATACCGCATGGGAAGGTTACGAGGAAATACCAGCTTGGATTATGCAAGGTTATGGAACAATGGCAATGGAAGCTAATGAGCAATTACATAATGATAATTGTGATGCACCAACTCATATTTTTCTGCAAGCTGGTGTAGGTTCTCTTGCTGGGGCAGTTCAAGGATATTTCGCAAATGCCTATCCTGAAAATCCACCAATTGTTACAATAGTTGAACCAAATAAAGCAGATTGTATATTCCGCTCAGCTGCAGCTAAAGATGGAGATATAAGAATTGTTGCTGATGATATGCAAACAATCATGGCAGGCCTTGCATGTGGTGAACCAAATACAATATCATGGGATATTTTAAAAAATAATAGTTCATTCTTTGTATCTTGCCCGGATAATATTTCCGCTAAAGGAATGAGACTACTTGCTGCACCTATTAAGGGTGATCCTACAGTTACTTCTGGTGAATCTGGCGCTGTAACAATGGGTATTCTCTTTAATATAATGAAAAATGATGATTTAAAAGATTTAAAACAAGCTCTAAAACTTGATGAAAATTCAAAAGTACTCTTGTTTTCAACTGAGGGAGATACTGATCCAGATGTATATCGTAATATTGTATGGGATGGTAATTATTCATCATTGTAATGGTTATCAATTTAACTAGTAATTTAATATTTATTCAAATTTAAGGGGGACTAAAAAATGAATTTTAACGGTATTAAGGAAAAGGCTGAGGGCTATAAAGCACCAATGACAAAATTCTTACGTGACTTAATTGCTATCCCTGGCGAAAGCTGTGGAGAAGAAGGTGTTGTTAAAAGAATAGAGCAAGAAATGATTTCTCTTGGTTTTGACAAAGTAGAAATTGATCCACAGGGAAATATTTTAGGTTATGTTGGAACAGGTAAAACTCTTATAGGTTTTGATGCTCATATTGACACTGTTGGTCTTGGAGAGCTCAGTAACTGGACTTTTGATCCTTATATAGGTTTTGAAACTGAGGAAGAAATTGGTGGACGTGGTACGTCTGACCAACTTGGTGGTATCGTATCAGCTGTATACGGCGCTAAGATAATGAAAGATCTTGGCATGTTAAGCGAAGACTACACAGCTCTCGTAGTTGGATCAGTACAGGAAGAGGACTGTGACGGAAACTGCTGGCTTCACATCATAGAACAGGACAAAATCAAACCTGAATTCGTTGTAAGCACAGAGCCAACTGATAGCGGTATATATAGAGGACATAGAGGACGTATGGAAATCCGTGTTGATGTTAAGGGCGTTTCATGCCACGGTTCAGCTCCAGAAAGAGGAGACAACGCAATCTACAAAATGGCTGAAATATTAATAGATATCAAAAACCTTAACGCAAATGATGCTGCTGATTCTACAGAAATCAAAGGCCTCGTAAAAATGTTAGATAAAAAATATAACCCTAAATTCGAAGAAGCTCAATTCTTAGGACGTGGTACTGTAACTACATCAGAAATATTCTTTACTTCACCAAGCCGTTGTGCAGTAGCTGATTCTTGCTCAGTTTCATTAGATCGTCGTATGACATCTGGAGAAACTTGGGAAAGTTGCTTAGAAGAAATCCGTCAACTTCCAGCTGCTAAAAAATACAATGCTGAAGTTACTATGTATAAATATGACAAAGAAAGCTGGACTGGACTTTCATACCCTCAGGATTGCTACTTCCCTACATGGGTTATTCCTGAGGATCATGCTGTTGTTAAGGCAATGGAAGAATCATACAAAGGAATGTTCGGAACAACAAGAAGCGGTTCTAATAGCACTGATGAAATGAGAAAAGCTCGTCCACTTACTGATAAATGGACATTCTCAACAAACGGTGTTGCTATAATGGGTCGTCATGGAATACCATGCATAGGATTCGGACCTGGTGCAGAATCTCAAGCACATGCTCCAAATGAAAAAACTTGGAAAGATGACTTGGTTAAATGTGCTGCTGTATATGCTGCTCTCCCAACGATTTATTGTAAAAATAAATAATACTAAATAAAAATAAATAATACTAAATAAAAAGGAGTTTTTAAAAATGGCTTTAATGGATAAATATATCAGTAAACTTAACTCCCTAGATTTTAAAAATATGTATAATAATGATTTCATGCTCACTTGGGAAAAATCAAAGGATGAACTCGAGTCAGTGTTCACAGTTGCAGAAGCTCTTAAAGAATTAAGGGTAAATAACATATCATCAAAGATTTTCGATAGTGGCCTGGGAATTTCACTCTTCCGTGACAATTCAACTCGTACAAGATTTAGCTTTGCTTCTGCTTGTAACCTTCTTGGTCTTGAAGTTCAAGATCTCGATGAAGGCAAATCTCAGGTTGCTCATGGTGAAACAGTAAGAGAAACTGCTAACATGATTTCTTTCATGGCAGACGTTATAGGTATCCGTGATGATATGTATATAGGAAAAGGTAATGCTTATATGAGAGAATTTTCTAAAGCTGTACAAGATGGTAATGAAGAAGGTACGCTAGAACAACGTCCAACACTTGTTAATTTACAATGTGATATAGATCATCCTACTCAATGTATGGCTGATGCTCTTCATATCATAAATGAATTTGGTGGCATTGAGAATTTAAAAGGTAAAAAAATTGCCATGTCATGGGCATATTCTCCATCTTATGGTAAGCCACTTTCAGTTCCCCAAGGAGTAATTGGACTTTTAACTCGTTTTGGTATGGACGTTGTTCTTGCACATCCAGAAGGTTACGAAGTTATGAGTGAAGTAGAAGAAATCGCAATAAAAAATGCTGCGCAATCCGGTGGTTCATTTACAAAAACAAATTCTATGGAAGAAGCATTTAAAGATGCTGATATAGTTTATCCTAAGAGTTGGGCTCCTTTTGTCGCTATGGAAAAACGTACAGATTTATATGCAAAAGGTGACCAAGCTGGTATAGATCTTCTTGAAAAAGAACTTCTAACTCAAAATGCTGAACATAAAGATTGGCAATGTACTGAGGAACTTATGAAAACTACAAAAGATGGAAAAGCACTTTACCTTCACTGCCTTCCAGCTGATATCTCTGGAGTTAACTGTGAAGTTGGAGAGGTTGAAGATTCTGTATTTGATCGTTACCGCATCCCACTTTATAAAGAAGCGAGCTATAAACCTTATTCAATAGCTGCTATGATTTTATTAAGTAAAGTTAAAAATCCACAGGAAGTTTTAGCTACGCTTGAAAAGAGCAATAAAGAGCGCAAATCAAAATAATATTCAAAATCACTTTACTAGTAAAAGTCTATGTAGAATTTAAGATTCCATATAGACTTTTACTTGCAAAAATAAATTTATTTTAGAAAGGAAAATATTATGAAGAAAAAAATTGTAATCGCATTAGGCGGTAATGCTCTTGGGAGTAATTTAGAAGAACAAATGGCAGCTGTAAAATCTACTGCTAAGGCTATAGTTGATCTTATAGAAGATGGAAATGAAGTTGTTGTGTCTCACGGAAACGGACCTCAAGTTGGTATGATTAATATTGCTATGAGTGAACTCCATAAAAATGACCCTAAATACTCAATGTGTCCTATGTCTGTCTGCGTTGCAATGAGCCAAGCTTATATTGGTTACGATTTGCAAAATGCACTAAGAGAAGAGCTTCTTAATCGAAATATTAATAAAAGTGTTTCAACAATAATAACACAGGTTGAAGTAGATCCCATGGATCAAGCCTTTAAAAACCCAACAAAACCTATTGGAAGTTTCATGTCAAAGGAAGAAGCCGAAACTGCTAAAAAAAATGGTGAAAGTGTTATTGAAGACTCTGGTCGTGGATATAGGGTAGTTGTTGCTTCACCAAAACCAGTAGGTATCGTAGAAATTGAAACAATAAAATCTTTGGTTAATATAGGACAAGTGGTTATCGCCTGTGGTGGTGGTGGCATACCTGTTATAAAAGAAGGTAATCGCCTAAGAGGTGTAAGCGCTGTCATTGATAAAGATTTCGCAAGTTGTATTCTTGCAAAAGAACTTGATGCAGATTGTCTTATTATTTTAACAGCTGTAGAAAAAGTTGCTATAAACTTTGGTAAACCAACTGAAAAGTGGCTAGATAATATTACACCTTCTGAAATTAAACAGTATATTAAAGAAGGACACTTTGCACCTGGCTCAATGCTACCTAAAGTAGAAGCTGCAGTTGATTTCGCTTCTTCAAAAGAAGATAGATATTCACTTATAACTCTACTTGAAAAAGCTATGGATGGTATAACAGGTATTACAGGTACTATTATAAAATAATGCAAATTAAATCATGGGGGGAGTTTTTATGAGTTCAAATCAAAAATCCTTACTATTCCAATATGATGGTAAACCTTCACTTAAAGAGATTATACCACTAGGCATGCAACACGTTGTTGCTATGATTGTTGGTTGTGTTACACCGGCTCTCATAATTGCTGGTGTTGCAAATCTCACCGCCGCTGATAAAATTTTACTTGTACAGTCCTCACTTTTTTTTGCCGGTATAGCAACCTTAATTCAAATTTTTCCACTTGGTAAAGTTATTGGTTCAAGATTACCTGTAATTATGGGAGTAAGTTTTGCATATGTTCCAACACTCACGGCTATTACTGGTGAATTTAATATTGCTACTGTTCTGGGAGCCCAAATAATAGGTGGTTTAGTTGCTATAATTTTCGGAATGTTTGTGAAAAAACTTTTAGTATTCTTTCCACCGCTTGTTACTGGTACAGTTATATTTAGCATAGGATTATCACTCTACTCAGTCGCTATTATGTATATAGCTGGTGGTGCTGGTTCTCCAACTTTCGGCTCTCCTAAAAATTGGGCTGTTGCTCTAACAACACTTGCTGTTGTAATGTTTTTAAATTATTTTACTAAAGGAACTCTCAAACTAGCATCTATTTTAATAGGTATAATTGTGGGATATGTTATTGCTATGTTTCTTGGAATGGTATCCTTTGATGCGGTGGCTTCCGCAGGACTTTTTCAAGCTCCAAAACCACTGCATTTTGGTATAAGCTTTAATATTACAGCTATAATATCTATGTCTATAATGTATATTGTAAATTCTGTTCAAGCTATAGGTGATTTATCCGCTACAACAGGTGGAGGTATGGATAGAACTCCTACTGACAAAGAGCTTTCTGGTGGTATTATTGGAAACGGATTTTCAAGTATAATTGGTGCTTTCTTTGGTTGTATGCCAACTGCAACATATAGCCAAAATGTAGGCATAGTAATTACAAATAAAGTTATCAATAAGTGGGTATTTGCTTTTGCTTCTTTTGTTGTAATTTTAGCAGGTCTTATTCCTAAATTT
>DAVZGU010000006.1:0-15062 GCA_052274215.1 Clostridium sp.
TAGAGCGCTCTTCTTCTTCATTGATAGAATTTCATGTTTTTACGCCTTTCCATAGTCACGCAAGGATCACTCATTTGAATATAGATATGCGAAAGTTCATAGGTTGCATTTTTATTTTTTATTAGATAGAAAACATCTTGAGGAAAACAATGTGGATAACTTTTTTCATCTATATAATCTATATTTAAAATGAATTACCGATTTATGTGCAAAAAAAAGTATATATTACGTATAATGCATTGAAGCGAGCTTTAGAACTTCTTAGCTAAGTGAATGCATTAATAGTGATATATACTTTTTTCTTTTTTATTTACTAACTTTCTTTAAAACTAGCACAGTTCTACTAGGCGAATACACTATAATTCCAGGTTTATTTCCCTTATTTCGTAATGTTTTCGCGCTGTATATATAATCTGTTGCAATCCTGTGCTGACCACCAAATATCGTCTCATCACTATTAAAGATAATCTTATATTCACCCATTTCGCCAGTAGGAAGTTCATATTCTGAGAAAGAAGCAGATGGATTAAAATTAAATAAAAATACCAACTCACCTTTTCTGAAAGCAATCATATTTTGCTTATCATCAGTCCAAAGATTTTGGAGGTCTGTTGCACTTAAAACATTATATGTTTTTAGTAAAATCAACATTTCTTTATCAAAATTTGACAAATATTCATACTTTAGATCTTTATTTTCCATAAGACTCCATTGTCTTCTCGCGTAATTATAACTCCAATTATTACCTTCTCTTGGGAAGTCAATCCATTCCGGGTGACCAAATTCATTTCCCATGAAATTTAAATAGCCTTCACCGGCTAAAGTTATAGTAATAAATCTAATAAGTTTATGAAGTTCTACTGCTCTATTTATTATTAAATTGTCATCACTTTTTAGCATGTGAGAATACATTTCCTTTCCGCCTAAACGGAACATTAAGGTCTTGTCACCTACAAGTGCCTGATCATGTGATTCAGAATACCCTATATTCTTTTCCTTAGGCCGTCTATTAGTTAACTCATGCCACAGCTGACACATGCTCCATTTTTCATCCGGTAGCTCTTTCAACAATTTCACCCAAAGATCAGGCACCCCCATAGACAAACGATAATCAAAGCCAATGCCACCAAAATCAACAGGCAGACACATTCCAGGCATTCCGCTCATATCTTCTGCAATAGTTACTGCATTAGGTTTTACTTCTCTTACTAAGTCATTAGCAAACTGAAGATAAGTAATTGCGTCTAGATCCGTATCCATACTAAAGTATTTGCTGTAATCCGAGAATACTACTCCAAGCCCTTGGTGGTGATATAACATCGATGACACACCATCAAATCGATAACCATCAAAATGATATTCTTCTAGCCAAAACTTAATGTTCGACAAAAGGAAATGAAGAACTTCTGGTTTTCCATAATTAAAAAGTTTTGTACCCCATGCTGGATGATTCCCCTTAACACCAGTATGGAAGAATTGATAATCAGTTCCGTCAAACTCATTAATCCCATCAGCTATATTCTTAATTGAATGAGAGTGTACTAAATCAAGTAATACTGCAATTCCCATAAGGTGGGCAGCATTAACTAGTTTTTTAAGCTCTTCAGGGGTTCCAAACCAAGACGAAACAGCAAAAAAATTAGATACTTGATAACCAAAAGAGGCATAATATGGATGTTGCATTACCGCCATAAGCTGCACAGTATTGTAACCAGCAGCCTTTATCCTTGGAAGAATATTTTCTGTAAACTCGTTAAAAGTACCCATTCCTTCTTTTTCCTGGGCCATACCTACATGAGCCTCATATATAAACAATGGCAATTCGCTATCAATATGAAATTCACTATCCTGCCACTTAAATTCAAAATCTGGTTGCCAAATTTGTCCTACAAAATCATTAGTAATAGGATCCTGCATCGTCCGCTTAATATAAAGAGGTATTCTATCTCTTGATGCACCTTTAGCCACTACCCTTACCTTAACATAGGATAAATGCTTTAGGGCTTGTACCCCTGGCAAAAAAATCTCCCAATTTCCATTTTCTTTTCTTATCAATGGATGTGTTTGAGGATTCCAAGAGTTAAAATCGCCAATTAAATAAAGAGCATCAGCCATAGGAGCCCATTCCCTATAAACCCATCCATCCTTAATTAAATGAAACCCGTAAAATAAGTCGCCACTCGCAAAAGACTCAAAGCTTTGATTATTACCAAGTAATTCTTTTTTACAAGATGTATAACGTTCCACTCTAAGCCTAATATCACTTTCAAATGGCTTGAGATATGGATCAATCTCCATTATTTTGATGTTTTTATCTTTATAATCCTCCATTAAAAAATTCCTTTCATATTTGAAATTATTACAAACTAAAATATTTATTACTAATATATCTAATTCGACTAAATATTATCAATTCCTTTGTTCTTTAAATAAATAAATAAATAATAAACTCAAAAATTATTATAACGGCTTAAATTTAGTCTGTTAATAATGAAAATATTATAGCTATTATGTTTTTCTTACTTAATATTATATTGTTTTATAAGGGCATTTATTGTAGCTGAACTAGCTATAAATAATAACCCGGTTTGTGGTGCAATCATTGTAAAGTCAACCAGTCCATGCCCAATTATTACAGCTTGAATACCCGCTAGCATTGGAACCAATCTACAATTTTGTGCATAAAGTATCTTTAAATTTCGGAATAAATTAATTTTCATATAGGTATATATGAGAAGCCCAACAGCTCCAAGTGTTGTCATAATAGTAATCCAGATATTATGACCGTGGTATAATGTTGCATAATAATACCCTTTCATGAAGTTTGCACCATGGTCAGTTATCCCCATAATTCCCCAACCCGTAAAAGGCTTAAGTTTTATCATTTTTAAACATCCATTCCATATTCCAAAACGGCTATTAAATGAGTTATCGAAATCATGTCCGGTTACATTTTTAAACATTTGTGGTGGTACAAAAGTAATTACAGCCGTAATTATAAATATTGTGATAAACAGCCATATATCTTTTTTATTACCCTTAAGTAGATAAAATATAAAAACACCAAATAATAACCCCATAAAAGCACCACGAGATCCCGTTAAATACAATGCAATAACAAATATGATTGTTGCTGTCTCATAAAATAATTTCTTGGTTTTAGATCTAATGCTACAAAAATAAATACCTACGAGAATCATTATAGCAAACCAATTCCCCGCTACATTAGGATTCCCAAATGTGCTATATATTCTACCATTAACTGCTGGCTGAGCTATGCTTTGAAGAAATACCCCCCAAATATTAAAATTAAAATACTCATATAACACTTTCTCACTAATCCCAAAAATTGCTGAGAACAGTGAAAAAAACACTAAATACATATATATTTTTTCTACTATATTTTCATTTTTACAATAATTTTGTAAAAAAATACTAATACAAAGATATATAAAGAGAGCAAAGGATGCAACAATTGATGTAAAACTATAATTTATAACTCCTACTATCAAGGACCAAATAAATAGTAAACAAAGTCCTATATTCCAATGATTTTTGTCTATCTCAATTTTTTTAAATAACACCATATATGTCATATATAATAATGGTATTATGGTCGTATAAGGAGAAATGATTGTTAATAACACTAAAATGTCCATAATAAAGCCACCTTCATCTCTAGTCAATTTTTTCTGTAAGTACTCACTATATAATACTAATATATACCTTGTCCCTCTTTCTATTATATACTAGCCCTGGTATTATTGTTTACTTTATTAAAAGAGTATATTATTATTCTACAACTTACAAGCACTAAAGCTACTCTGGCTAAAACATCTGTAGGATATCATTTTTATTATCCCCATTCCTCCATTATATCTATTTTCCCATATTGTTTCAAAAAAAACAAATGTAGCAAAGAATTACCTTTGCTACTAAAATGGCATAATAAAAGTCTTTCCTGTTTTAGGATTTTTAGTTATATATACATCTAATCCGTAAACCTCTTTAATTATATCTTCTGTTAATACTTCCTCTGGAGTTCCATCTTTGTAAACTCCACAATCATGCATTAGTATCATATGATTGCCATATGCAGCCGCTATGTTCAAATCATGCAGCACAGCAATAATTGTTATATTTTTCTTTTCATTCAATTGTTTTAATTGTTTCATTATTTCAATTTGGTGATGAATATCTAGGTGAGAAATAGGCTCATCTAAAAGAATTATTCCTGTTTCTTGGGCAATCGCTCTTGCCACTACCACTCGTTGTCTTTCTCCGCCACTTAATGCATTTATGCTTTTATTTCTAAGATCCCAGGTATTTGTAATTTTCATAGCTTTTACAGCTATCCCCATATCTTTTTCACTTTCTGAGGAGAATCTAGAAATATGAGGCGTTCTTCCCATAAGAACTATATCTTGTACTGAAAAATCGAATTCAATTTCTGTGCTTTGCGGTACCACTGCCATTTTCTTTGCTAAAACCTTTGGTTTTATCTGGGTTAAGTCCTTTTCATCAATAAAAACTTCACCGTTTTCAGGTTGGAGTGATTTTGATAATATCCTTAGAAGGGTAGTTTTACCTGATCCATTTGGTCCTAGAATAGTGTGAAATTTTCCTCTTTCTATGTTTATATTAATATTGTTTAATACTTCTTTTTCAAATGAAAAACTTACGTTATTTATCTCTATCAATTACATCGCCTTCTTCTTTGTTCTATATAATAAATATATAAAAAATGGAACTCCAAAAATTGAAGTAATAATTCCAACCGGTATTTCTGATGGAGGTACTACTGCTCTTGCAAGCGTATCGCAAATTATTAAAAATATAGCTCCCCCAAGTGCAGAAAATGGTATAACCACCCTATTATCTGGTCCCAAAATCATTCTAATAGAATGCGGCACTATAAGGCCTACAAATCCAATTATCCCACTTACAGATACGACTGCTGCCACCATCAAAGTACTTATTAAAAGTATATACTTTTTTAATCCATTTACATCTACGCCAAGACTTCTAGCACTCTCTTCTCCAAGCAGCATGATATTCAGATCTCTTGAAAATGTAAATATAAGTAAAATTGAGGGGACTACTATTATAAATAGTAAAATTACCTCGTTCCAACCAGCTGTTGAAAAACTTCCCATCGTCCACATAACTATTTTTTCAATATTATCTCTATTAAAGGTCATCATTAATGAAATAAGAGATGATAATAGATAATTTATAGCAACACCTGATAGCAAAAGTGTGGTAACTGGAACTTTTGTACCGACTCTCGCAATATTATAAACTAAAAAAGTAGTTATTATAGCACCTACAAAAGCATTGAATGCTACCATGCTCATCCCTAAAAAATTGATTTCATTAAGAAAAACCATGGTTATAGTGGCCCCCAGTGCAGCCCCAGATGAAACTCCGAGAATAAAGGGGTCTGCCATTGGATTTTTAAAAATACCCTGAAAAGAAGTACCAACCACCGAAAGTGCTGCTCCTACTAAACATGATAAAATAATTCTAGGAAGTCTTAAATTCACCAATATGATTGCAGATGTAGGATTAATTCCGTCTAAGGATACAATCTTATTTAATATTGGAATTTTACTTATTATAATTAGGGCCGTCTGTTTTAAAGAAATATCTGCCACCCCAAAATTTGTTGCTACAATTATTACAATTAGGAGTAATACTACTCCTACTGAAAAAACTCTTCGATAATAATTCTTGTTTTCTATAAACGTCATGGTTGTTTAACCCCTTTTATTTGAAAAGTTCAGGATGAACTAATTTAGCAATTGCTTCAAGTCCTTCTGCAAGTCTTGGTCCCTGCCTAACAATAATATTTTCATCAATCTCCAATAATTTGCCGTTCTTAACTGCTTTCAAATCTTTGTAACCATTGGTAGCTTCTATACCTTTTTTTGAATCATAGCGCTTAGAACAAATTAGCACATCAGGATTCTTTTCTACAAGTTTTTCTACACTGTAGTTCCAACCAACTACGTCATCCGCAGCATTTTTTCCACCAGCAACTTCTATCATATTACCTATGAATGTATCTTTTCCTGCTGTAAAATCACCATTCTTTCCAAATCCTGCTACATAGTACACAGTTGGCTTCTTAGCATCCTTAACCTTATCAGTTATTTCTGCAACTTTCTTTTTCATATCTGATATTACTGTCTGTGCTTTCCCACTAGCATTTACAACCTGGCCAAGTTTTGATATTGTACCATATACACCATTAAAATTTTCTTCACCACCAAGTGCTATAACCTTTATATTAAGAGCCTCTAATTTTTTAATAACAGCCTTATCAAACAGAGCTGATGCAATAACTACATCAGGTTTTAATTCAACAATTTTCTCTACACTTGGTTGTAATAAATCACCAACAGACGGAACCTTAAGGACCTGCGCTGGGTAATCATCGTAATCACTTCTACCAACTAAACTATCCCCTTTACCAAGTGCATATATTCCTTCTGTTATATTGGGTGCAATTGTAATAATTCTTTTAGGTTCTTTTTCAATGATAACTGTTCTATTATATGAGTCAACTACCTTTAGCGGATATACTACAGCGTTTGTTTCCTTTTTAGTAGTATTAAGAGCCCCTTTATTCTCACCCTTACTGCCACACGCGCTAAATACAACACAAATAAAAACAGCTAAAACTAGACTTATTATACTTTTTCTTTTAGACATAAGTTACCTCCATAAATTTTAATTTTTTAATTACTTATTTAATTTTAATTGGTATACCACAAACCACCATGTGAACTTCCTGAGCCCTTGATGCAATATACTGATTAACTCTACCTGCAATATCTCTAAAGACCCTTGCCATCTTGTATTCTGGTACAATTCCAGAGCCAATTTCGTTAGTTACAAGAATTATTGTTTTTAAGTTTTTTTCTGCCTCGTCAAGAAATACTGATACCTCTTGTAAAATCCCCTTTTCCATTGCACTTATAGCTTGATTATTAAGCTCATCAAAATTATCCCCTGCCTCATCAAACATAAGATTTGTAGTCATTATTGTAATGCAATCTAATAAAATCGTATCAAACTTCATTTCTTCATTATAGAACACCTGTTTTAAATTCTTATAGCCTTCAAATGTATACCAATTAGCTGGTCTTCTTTCTTTATGTTTTTTTACTCTGTCCTTCATTTCATCATCAAACGGAATTGAAGTTGCAATATAAAGTACGTCGCCCTTCTCTTCTTTAGCTAGCTTCTCAGCATATGTACTTTTCCCACTCCTTGCGCCACCTGTTATAAGTATAATTTTTTTCATAGCATGCTCCTTATTGTTTTAATAATACATTCTTATGTGAAAAAAACAGCAAATAAAAAAACCACACCTCAAGGATGTGGAATAATGCAATTGAATTTTTCACATATTGGATAACCCAATATTATTGTTAAATCACGCATTTTTCATCCTCCCTCCGAAGACTAAAATTTTAAGCATTAGGCAGGTTTACTGGCTTTAGAATCATCTTACTCTCCAACCTTCTCAGTTTCCCAATGGTTCTTTGGATTTCATCCTCTAATACAGTAGCGGTGGGCTGCAGTGGTTTTTTTAATCACTTTCCCTTTTACCCCCTATTACAGGGCACCTAAAGCAATATTAAATTTTTATTAATTTTACTATCGCTATTGTAACATCAAAAAAATATTAAAGCAATATTAATTATTCTACCTACTTGCTAACGCTATTTCGTTGTTTTATTTAAGTAATATTCCATTACTCCTTTTACAATAGGTACCACATGGTGACTTCCGCCTTTATCTTTAACGTTTTCCATTAACATTGATACTACTATTTTAGGATTAGCTGTATCCATACATATAAACCATCCATTTTCTTCTGCAGCTTTATCATTGTCATCTTTCTTGAGTTCTGCTGTTCCAGTTTTACCAGCAAGAGCTATCCCATCAACCTTCGCCGCATGACCTGTACCATTTGGGTTATCGATAACTCCAGTGAGACCATCTTTTACAAATTTTATATTATCCGTGGAAACTGCATTAGCCTTCCATACCTTAGCCTTTACCTTTTCATTCAAACTTTCTAAAGTTGGAGACATAATATTTCCATCGTTAACAACGGTGCTATACGATAGTGCAAGGTGAAGTGGACTCATAAGAACCTCCCCCTGACCATAACCAGTATCTGCTAATGCTACGTCATTTTTAATGTTGTTACCATTGGCTACTTGTGAATTTGCTATTGGATAATCTATTGGAAGCTTTTGCCCTATTCCAAAATTGTTGCATCCTTTTATAAATTCCTCTTTACCTATATTAAGAGCTGCCTTTGCGAAATATATGTTATCAGAATATACAAATGCATCCTGTAAATTCACTAACTTTCTCGGTTCACCAACCCTAGTAACCTTATTGAGTCCCCATGATTTATCTGGTTGCCACTCGTTTCCCGGTATGTTAATAAGTTCACTAGGTTTTATCTTCCCTTGATCTAACCCAACTGCAGCCGTTATCAGTTTAAATGTAGATCCTGGAGAATATACAGCCGTAAATCTATTTTTAAATGGATCCCCTGTTTTTTCCCATTCTGCCTTTTGGGTATTAGAAACATAAGTGGTAATTGCATTTGAATCATATGACGGGGAGCTTACTAAAGCCAATACCTCTCCAGTTTTTGGATTTATTGCTGCACTGGCTCCTGGCTCTTTATTCATTCCTTCATATATTTTCTTCTGGAGTTCACTATCTACTGATAATGTTATATTTTCACCTGCTTTTGATTCTTTTTTAAGAATTACAACCTTATCGTTATTATTTTGTTTTGATATATATATTGTTGCCCCATTTTCGCCCTTAAGCCTATCTTCATAAACCTGTTCAAGACCAGCCTTACCTATTAAACTAAATGAGTTATACCCCTTACTAGCATTCTTTTGTAGTTCCTCAGCAGTTATCGGCTTAATGTACCCTATAAGCGACCCTAAAGCTTCCCCACCTGGATATACTCTACCTTTAGGTTTGTTTTGGATTACCCCGTCAAGCTTCATAACTCCATCTATTTTTACTTTTTCAGTGCGTAGTATGTTAATAATTGGTGTAAACTGATTAGAATTTTCATTACCTTTTAGTTTATTCTCTATGACTGAAGCATCAATATCTAGCGCCTTAGCCATCTGGGATATATTAACATCCTTGTTTTTAACAAATCTAATAGGTTCTATCCCAATCGTAACTATTAAATCAGCTACTGTATTTATTGCAAGCGGTTTTTTATTTCTATCATAAATTTGTCCGCGTACAGCCACTTCTGGCTCTACCCTAACCTTGTCTCCCGCTTCCATACTAGGAAATATCATTTTTTCATTCCAAACAATTGTCCACTGCTTTTTATTGTTAACTTCTTCCTTTACCATAGTTGCCTGGTAACCTGGCATTTTTAATTGTCCTGCATCAGTATCCATAACTATGGAAAATGGTATGTTTATAGTTTTTTTATTGTCATCCTTAATCTTATCTTCATTCTCAACTTTAATAGATATACTTTTAGCTTCTATTCCACTATAAATATCATTGTATTTATCTACAAATTGCTTTTCAGTTATTGTTTCCTTAGTTTTAACTGAAAGCATGCTATACATTGTTTTGAAATCCTGCTTTACCCACTTATTCTTATATGTATCAAATGTTTTTGTTGCACTATCCGCTTTTGTAAAAAAAACAAACATAAATACTGCTATTACTATTAATATAATTCCTATCGCTGTAAAAAGAATTACTTTTAAGTTTTTTTTCGACATTTTTTTACCACCCCTTACTTATTATAACACTTGAACCGTACAATTAAATAGGTGCGATTTTTAAAAGTTTAATTTTTTTTCATATTATACAACTATATATATGATAATATCAACTAGAGAATTAATACTCTCAGGATGCTATTTCCAACACATGTTTGCCCCTATTACTTATGGTTTATTTAGTATATAATAACTATTAATTGATACAATAACTATTATACTTATTTTTAAGGAGGCATTATTATGGATAAAAAAGTTTATACTAAAAAAAGTAAAGAAGAACTAAAGAAGATCTTAACTCCAATTCAGTTTGAAGTAAGTCAGGAAAGCAGCACTGAAAAATCTTTTGAAAATGAATTTTGGAATAATAAAGAAGAAGGCATTTATGTAGATATTAATAGTGGAGAGCCCTTATTTACCTCTCTTGATAAATTTGATTCAGGTTGCGGATGGCCTAGTTTTACAAAGCCTGTTGAGGATGCTAATGTTAAAGAAAATAAGGATACAACCCATGGTATGATGAGAACAGAAGTAAGGAGCAACCATGGTGACAGTCATTTAGGGCATTTATTTAACGATGGTCCTATTTCCAAGGGTGGATTAAGATATTGCATAAATAGCGCTTCACTAAAGTTTATACCAATTCATAAGCTCTGCGATGAAGGGTATGGAGATTACTTAGAATTATTCAAAAAATAAGGAGAGCGTTTATCGCTCTCCTTCTAAACTGTCGTTAAATCATCTCCTGCGGAGCTGCATATTAACGACTTCAGAAGGAGATTTATACTCCCACTGAAGTTTTCTATTTGTTAGGGCATATAACTCCCACTTATAGAAGTGGGAGACTTTCCTTCTAAACTGTCGTTAAAAGTATACCTATAGTTGTGATCCATTAATAGCTACCTGCTGATTATCCAAAACAAATATGTTGCCTTTCCATTTTAAAGTATTTAAAACATATCCTAATGAGTCCGCATGGTATCTTCCAGCTATTTTTTGATAACCCAATAGCTCATATACTTTATCTGAATCAAAATCCACAGGATATAAACCACTTATAGGATCCACGAATCCATTAATTGGGTTCTTTAGCTTTCCGCTTTCGTCGTATATTTCATTTAAATAATCAGCGTCCCTATTGGATATATCTATAATGTATTTTTGGTTGTTTTTCTTACTGATAACTTCTACCTTATAATTATCTTTATACGTAACATCGTATTTGTATTGCTCATTATATACATTAAAGTCAAATAGTAATTGTGCTTCATTGTTAATAAACGAATAAATGTAATAGTACATTATTCCACCACTACCACCTGTTGCAATACTTATTAAAATATCATCTACACCATCTCCTGTAAAATCCCCCAAAAATAGTGTAGGATTATATCCTGCATTTTCACTAAGTGGTATACTAGCAAACCCACCTGTCATTCCATCTTGAATTACAAGGGTTATATTTTGAGTATATGGACTATCTGGCGTCTTTATACCTGTTAAGTACACAGCATCTGTTATTCCATCACCATTTACATCTCCACTTGCATAACTAGCAATGCTCGGATTTATCCTATTATATCTATTATACATAACTACTCCTTTGCATTATAAGATTTATAAAATATCTTATGAGCTAAGCAGTAAATTGTTCCATCTATTGATTTTTATATGCCTTGTAATTAGGCGAGTCTTCGCCAACTACTTTATCTAATTTCCAATTATATCCTTTATTGGCATCGTAAACAAGAAAATATAATGCTACAAAAGAAACGTTTTTGTTTTCATTCTTTTTCTCATCTTTATAAGTAATACTTCCATAAACATATTTTATATTATCTAATCCCTTCTTAGACAATATTTCATTAGATTTAAATGTCTTCG
Organism: Clostridium sp.; assembly: GCA_052274215.1. Lineage (GTDB taxonomy): Bacteria > Bacillota > Clostridia > Clostridiales > Clostridiaceae > Clostridium_AD. The sequence goes on from DAVZGU010000006.1 coordinate 11,691, forward strand.
CTTCTTCAGCTGTTATTTTATGGTTATTAGACCACCAGAAAAATAAATTACTCCCCTCAATTTCAGCATTAGTAATAGAGGGTACTATTATCCCTGTAGGCACATTGTTTATTGTCCCACTATCAACTGTGGTTTTTGACTTTCTTAAAAATGATATATTGGTGAAAGTTATTGAGAAAGTATAATTGGTTGATAATACCAAATTTATTTCTCCTACTATATTTTCCCTCTTAGCAGTAACAGTTAATGTTCCATTTTGCACATCAAACTTTTTATCAGATATATTAATGTTCTTAGTAAACCTATCATTTATGGCAAACCCTTTGCCACCAAAAAAACTTGAATAGGATACTGATTCTCCCACTCCTTGCTCTTTTATGGTTTCAATAACCTTTTCATCAGAAAAAGTCGGTGATAAGACTAATTTAGATCCCTCTGTGCTGTTTTCTTCAATGGTATCAATTCTCCAAGTTTCGTTTTCAAAAATAAGCTTACACTTTATCTTTCCTGTAGAAACCAGAAGCCCGCTATCTATAGACGCTGTCACCAAAATTTCTTCTTTTTTGTTTTCTAAATCCGGTGTTCTTGAAATCATGCCAAGATTTGTGACATCCTGTCCACCCATTTTTTTTGATGTATCTGCAATATTAATACTTAATTTTTTTAATCCAGCCCAAAACTTCTTTTCATTCATACCTACTAACGGTTTCAATGAAATAACTTTCTCAACTACAATTTTAGGGCTAATCTTCCATTGATTTCTTCCTTCATCATTATATACTAGAGCCAGAGAAGTCTTTGCCTCAATAGCACCATTGTTTAAAGTTAAATCTACTTTTATGTCATCCTTAATCTTATCTGTATTTCGACTATTTATCTTAAAGCTTTTCATATCATTTTTGTTTATTTTTATGACTGTTCCTTTAGGAAGAGTTACTACTTTCCCTAGCAAGTCTTCTTTTATTCTCGCTTCATCCACCGGTTTAATAATGGAAAATGTGTATGCAAATACTGCTACTGAAGTAACAACTAATAATGCTATTATAGGTATAATTACTTTCCTATGCACAAATGTTTTCTTAAAATAAGCAAAAAACTTATTCATTTTATCCCTTTTTATATTTTCCTCAGTTATTGCAGGCATTGCTAAAGTATCCTGATGTTTTTTCTCTTTTTTGTCCGCTTCAACTGTCTTTTCTTTATCCCCGTTATTAATTTTATTAGGAATCTGTTCATCTTCTACATCTATTTTTTCTTCTATTTTCTCTCCACAATACGGGCAAAATTTTAATCCATTAATATTAGTAAATTCACTCTTACAGCTGTTGCAAACCATTTGTTCCCTCCAAACATTTATATAAAATAAACAATATGTTGTATTTAATATATTATAGCCTGTTTGCATACTATGTTCAAACATATTCACATTACTGACTGTAGATAATATTAAAAACTAATATATAATTTTCACTTACTAATTTTCTTCATATGAAACTGGCACATTATTTATTCCAAGTTCTTGCGCTGCTGCGTATTGATCATGCCCAGACACAATTACAAGACTTTCTTTTTTAACAACAATAGGTTTGTTAAACTTTTTATTATTTTTCATATAATTTATTGCTTTGTTTTTTGAACGTTTTATTGACAAATCTTCATTTTCATTTACTAGCTTTGAAATATCCATTATTTCATCTGTTCCAATTGGCATTTCACAATTTAAATCTATTTGGCCATTCACATCTTTTAACAAATTGAATATTTTAATTGATGATGCTTCTACTGAAATAAAAGGGGTTCCTTTGCTATTTACGCATGCTTTTAATTCGCCTTTAATTACAAAATAATTTACATCCTTCATACCTATTACTGCATCTCTCCAATAATCTTTTTTGACAATCACTCTATAAATCGAACTCATATCATCATAAGTTCCTATTTTAAATAGTAAATTAACATCCCCATTTTCTAACCTATTTGTTTTTACAGGTAATCCCTTAATTATAATCTCACTCTTATTCATATTTAAACTCTCCTTTTAATTGTATATATTTTAGCTCTTAAATCCCAAAAATAAAACACCTAGAAAGCTCATATCCCTTTCTAGGTGTTTTTAACTATATTATAATTTAACTTCATATTAGTTTTCATGCAAGTAGATTTACCTATGACTATGTTAGACGTTTTTAGATATTTTTTAACTGTAGAAATTTTTTCATTATAAGCTAACACAGACTTCACCCCATTCGTTAATTTAAAAATTTTATTTGTAAATCTTAACTATTCTTACCTATGCATCTATTATATCATTGTATGCATAAAGTTACAATTCAAACCCTATAATTGCAGGAAATACCATGCTTTTAGGGTTCGAACTATTTTATGCTGCTGATATAGCCATATCTAAAGATAACCGTTTTTGCTGCACAGCTTCGAAAAAGATGAATTGACGACTTCCCTTCTGAAATATCGTTAAAATACAGTTCTAAACTGTTCAATATGAGTAATTGTATACTCCATACATCCCATGCCCATTGCAAAGAATGATAACATTATTACCAGTATTATTGCGCCAAAATCGTATTTCATTACTTCTTTTTTGTTTATTAAGTAGGCTACAATAATTTCAATTCCTAGTAGAACTAAAACTAGGGGCCACATCGATGCTATTAGTAAATATTTAATACTTGGATTTATTAATCGTAGTAAAAACATTATTCCAAACATAACTAAAACTATTCCAGTAGTAAATGTTCCCACTCTACGTCCCTTAATCATTCATATCACACTCTTTTTTCTTGCCTATAATAAGTTTCGCACCCACAACAATTATTACAATACCTATTATTAGCTGAGGAGCAACTCTTGTTACCTCATTAATAAGATTATATAGTTCTCCCGATATATTCATACGTCCAAGTAAGGTGTTTATGATGTTATTCCATATTAAGTAAATACCTAGAAACACTAGTAATATCCCTGCAACCAAGCTGTGTTTCTTAAATACACCTTTATCTATTTTCACTAATTCATCAAGAGAAAATAAATAATTGTCCTCTAAAAGTAAAAACTCCTCATCCGTTGAATAACGTTTATTCATACAATCGAAAAACGAATAAAACCAAATCAATGGTAAAACGAATAGTAGTGGTCCTATAGAAAGCCAGCTAGAAAGAAATATTAAAAAGAAGAATGCTGCCATAAGTGATAAACCCATCTTCATAAATCCCATATACATGTGACCTGCGCCAGGTAACATTGAAAAACTAAAGGTTAAAAATTTACTTTTTTCCTTTTTCATTATTAAAAACCTCCAAGTTAATTATTTTTTGCGAGAAATTATTGAGACTTTCATTAATTGCATTTATGGTA
>DAVZGU010000007.1:0-14789 GCA_052274215.1 Clostridium sp.
GGCAATTCATCTATAATAGATACGTCTAAATCACCATATAAATATAAAGAGAGTGTTCGCGGAATAGGAGTAGCTGTCATTACAAGAATATCTATGTTTTTACCTTTATTAGAAAATCTATTTCTTTGCGATACTCCAAAACGATGCTGCTCATCAGTAACAATCATTCCTAAGTTTTTAAATTCTACATCATCTTCAATAAGTGCATGAGTTCCAACAATAATATCAATGGTTCCATCTTTTAACTCCTGTTTAATTAATTGTTTATTTTTTGCTGTAACACTTCCGCTTAGTAGTTGTATATTTAAAGAAAAACTTTTTAATACATTTTGAATTTCTTCATAATGTTGCTTTGCTAAGATTTCAGTTGGTGCCATCATAGATGCTTGATAACCATTTTTCACAACATTAAACATAGTAATTATAGCTACTATAGTTTTACCACTTCCAACGTCTCCCTGAACCATTCGATTCATTCCTATATCTTTCTTCTGATCTATTAGGATTTCTCTTACGACTTTACTTTGTGCCTTAGTAAGTTGAAATGGAAGTTGCTCCTTTAAGGTTGTAAGTTCTGGCGCTATTTTAAATCGAATACCATCATTATGATATTTTATAAACTCTTTTAGCATTAATATTTTTAATGAATAATTAAATAATTCTTGAAATTTAAGCCTTCTCTTTGATTTATTAAGGAGTTCTAAGCTTTTAGGGCTATGTATATTTCTAGCAGCATCATCTAAAGAACAAAAATCATATTTTTCCACAAGCCATTTAGGCAAATTCTCTGTTATTTCAATATCACATAATACGTCAGATATAATTTTATTAAAAAAATTATTTGTAACATTATTTTTAAGTGGATACTTAGCAATAATGTTATTTGTAGCCATTGACGTATTTTTTACTATTTTGGGATTCATAATTGTGATTTCTTCCCTGAATTTATTAACTTTGCCTGTGATAATATATTTGTTTAAAATTTTAAAACTATTTTTTGCATAGGTTTGATTAAACCATTTACCTTTGAATTTATTATCGTCTTGGCAAAAAACTATGGTAGAAAGAGTTTTATTATTTTTTAACCTAACATCTTTTAATATGTTTAGGACAGTACACTCTACAATAAGTTTTTCACTTTCCGCGCATTCTAGAATGCTTTTATTCGCAGATACATTCTCATAATCTCGTGGAAAATATAATATCAGATCTAATACGTTAAAAATTCCACACTTATTCAAATTTTCTGCCATTTTAGGTCCAACACCCTTTATATATTTTATATCACTATAAATATCCACATATACCACTCCAAAAATAAGATTTTAATATTAGTTTTATTCATTACTAAGCTTTAAGGTATATTCAAATACCTAAGAAAAAAAGCCCTAAGGCTTTTATTCAACTGACGCAATAAAATAATATAGTGGTTGTTTTCCATTATAATGTTGAATATCTAAATTTGGATATTTGTGTTCTAGGGCAGAAATAAATTCTTCCACTTCGCTTATTATACAATCTTCACCATAGAAAATTGTAATAAGCTCACTGTCCTCTGTAACCATACTGTCTATGGTATCTTCGCAAACTTTATAAATATCTGTTCCAACTTCTTTAATTTCCTGCTCAATTAAACCTAGAATATTTCCTTCTTTTATTATATTACCATCAGATTCAGTGTCTTTAACTGCATATGTTACAGAAGCTGTCGCAACATTTTTTATTGCTTCTTTTAATATATTTTCATTTTCTTCTACACTAACTTCTGGATTAAACATTGTTACAGCAGTTATTCCTTGTGGGATAGTTTTCGACGGAATAACAATTACATTTTTATCTGACAGTTCAACCGCTTGCAGCGCTGCCATAAGTATATTCTTATTATTAGGTAATACAAATACATTTTCCGCATTAACTTTATTAATACTCTCTAATATATCTTGTGTACTTGGATTCATTGTTTGGCCACCTTGTATTACAACGTCCACCCCTAAATCCTCAAAAATGTTCTTAATTCCTTCTCCAAGCGCAACAGATATAAATCCATATTTTTTCTTCTCAATAATATTTTCTTCTACTGGTGCTTCAACTTTCTCATCCGCAATGCCTAATAGATTTCTATGTTGTTCTCTCATATTTTCAATTTTCACCTTAGATAGTTCCCCTAGTGTTACTGCTTTTGAAAGCACTAGCCCTGGATCATTTGTGTGTATATGAATTTTAACAAATTCATCTTGCGAAACCACAACCATAGAGTCTCCAAATTTCTCCAAATATTTCTTTAATTCATTAGCATCAACATTTTCAGCAATAATTAACAATTCAGTACAGTATCCAAACTTTATGTCTACAGGCATATCTGACGCTGCAGGTGTTATTGTTTGTGATTTTGCACTTTTCTTTTCCGATTTGTTAATTATAGATTCCATATTATTGCTTAGAGCTTCATGCATTCCTTTAAACAATATTAGAAGCCCCATTCCACCTGCATCAACCACTTTTGCTTGTTTTAATGCTGGAAGCATATCTGGAGTTTTATCTAGCATAATTTCACTACGCTTGCAAACTTCTTGCATAAGCGCAACTACTTCAGTTGCTCCGCTATTAACTGCGCTTTCACCCGCAGCTTTAATAATAGTTAAAATAGTACCTTCAGTGGGTCTCATAACAGCCTTATACGCAAAGTGGGCACCTTCTAAAATACTTTTAGAGAATTCTTCGGACGTAGCTTCTTCTACGCCTTCTAGCCCTTTTGCAATGCCTCTAAATATTTGTGATAATATAACACCTGAATTACCTCTTGCGCCCATAAGCGCGCCTCTAGCTAGTTTTTGAGATACCTCAGCAATAGACTTTGTTGACATACTTTCAATTTCTTGCACTGCTGCTTTAAAAGTCATTGACATATTAGTACCTGTATCTCCATCTGGAACAGGAAATACATTTAGTGAATTTACATATTCTTTTTCTTCTTCTAACCTATTAGATGCGTTTATTACCATGTTACGAAAATTTTGTCCGTTAATTTTTAAGTATTCCATTGCTACCTCCCTAGACCCTTACACCTTGGACGTTTACGGTTATTGCTGCAACTTTCAGTCCTGTATAATTTTCAACATTATATCTTATTTTTTGAATTATATTATTTGCTATTACAGATATTTTCGTACCATATTCAACTATTATAAATAATTCAATAAATAGTTGGTTTTCCTTAGAATTAATTTTAACTCCTTTATTTAAACCGTCGCTCTTAATTAATTGCCAAAATCCATCCTTGGCATCTTTGATTGCCATCCCAACAACTCCATAACACTCTGTTGTAGAAATACCAACTATATTTGCTAACGCTTCCTCTGAATAATATATATTACCATTCTCTCTTGCAATGTTACCTTTCATTTTAATTCCTCCTTATACCGCTATATAGATTATTTTATAGTATAATAGTAATTTATTCAACAAAATTAATTTTATAATTGCTTTAGTTATGAATAATTTCTTATTTAACTTGCAAGAGTAGTAATATTCATGTTACAATTATGCGTGTTTCAATTGAGAAGATTTTTTTCTTCATAGTCAAGGAGGTGTTTTCATTGTCAAGAAAATGCGATATATGCAATAAAGGTGTTATTTCAGGTAGCCAATATAGTCACTCACACCGTGAATCAAAAAGAAAATGGGCTCCAAATATTCAAAAAGTTAAAGCTATAGTTAGCGGAACGCCTAAATCTATACATGTATGTACTAGATGTCTTCGTTCAGGTAAAGTCCAACGTGCTATATAATTAAGAAATAAAAATGCAGCTGTAACAGCTGCATTTTTTATTTAAATTCAGCTGTTACAGCTGTTTCTTTTATTCAAATCCAGCTTTAAAAGCTGTTCTTTATTTAAATCCAGCTCTAAAAGCTGTTCTTTATCTAAATCCACCTCTAAAAGCTGATTTTTTTTGTAATAACTGAATTTTTCTATGTTATTTTTTTAAAAAAAATCTAATTATTCGAGATATAAATCTCGGTAACTTAATAGCCATAATTTTCATCTCTCCTACCTCCCAAACATGAAATCCGTAAAATTTCTTCTAACTTTCCCTATCTATCTGCACCTCACTAACAATGATGGTTATGATCCATTATAGTAAAGCCAAAATAAACAATTCCTCCCCCTACAACAATTATCCACCACCAAAATGGGACTATTACTACTGTTATAATTCCTATGCCTAAACATGCGATGATTACTCCAAGCTGCTTTTCTAAACACTTATAAAACCTTTTCGTAAGTTAATCCCCTCTCAAAGTATTCCAATATTATTATATGAATTACTTTCAATAATATTGACAAAAATAAAAAACTATTTTTTTATTGAAATTACCAATAAAAAAATAGTTTTTATAGAAGTATTAATCTGATGATAATATTATCATCAGCGTTCCAGATTTAAATTTAAGCTGAACCTGAGGCTCTGCAAACTCATTTGAAATAGTTATACTCTGTCCAATTTTTAAATTGTAATTATTTAAAGGATATTTTGCGCCTTTAATAGTTAATCCTATTATTTCATCGCCATAAGATTGTACCGAGAATATATCGCCTACGGTGCCACTTAATGAAGCTGAGGCATCAATCAACCTAATATTATTGTTTTCATCCTTAATGCATGCATTAACGCCATTTTCTAAGCAAATTTTTAGCATTCCAATATTTCCAAGCAGATGATCAACTCTACTTCCCGTGCACCCCAATAATACTATTTCTTTTGGTTTCATTCTCAAAGCTTTTTTAACTGCAATTTCAGTGTCAGTAAAATCTTTTTCTGTAGGATAAATATCTATTATAGAATTGTTTTTTTTAAAATAATCCAAGGCCTTTTTATCAATAGAGTCAAAATCTCCTACAAGTAAATGAGGATTTATATTATAGTCATATAGGCAATTAGCACCACTATCTGCTCCAATTAAAAATGCATCCTCAGTAATTTCATTCATGAGTAATTGTTGTGATGGTGGATTTCCTCCTGAGATTATTATGACTTTCATGTTAAATACCTGATTTTAATGCTTTTATGTTTTTCTCAATTTCATCATTCTTAAATACTGCCGACCCAGCCACAACAACATTAGCACCACTATTAACAACTTCTTGAATATTACCTGCATCTATGCCCCCATCTACTTGAATCATAATGTCTTTATTATAAATATCTGCAAGGGCTCTAACTTCTTTAATTTTATCCGAGCAGTATTCAATATACTTTTGCCCACCAAATCCAGGGTTTACTGACATAATAAGTACCATATCAAGATTACTTATTAAATGTTTAATACATTCTACAGGAGTAGCCGGATTTAATGCAACACCCGCTTTAACCCCAAAACTTTTTATGTAATTAATAGTTCTATCAATATGCCTATCGGTTTCATAATGGACAGTTATAATGTCAGCTCCTGAATTTACAAAGTCTTCTACATATCTAGACGGTTCCTCTATCATAAGATGCACATCAAATGGCAATTTTGTTAATTTTCTAATACTCTTAATTACTGGAATACCGAAAGAAATGTTAGGTACGAACATACCATCCATTACATCAATATGAATCATATCAGCACCGCACTCTTCTAGCTGCTTAATATGTTCCCCTAGCCTTGAAAAATCCGCTGAAAGTATAGATGGTGATATTTTTATCATTTTTTATTCCCCCTAGCAATAATTTCTTCTAATGTCTTTATATAAAATTTATATCTATCCCTGTAAATTTCATTATCTTCTACAGCTTGCTTAACTCTACAGTTAGGTTCTTTATAATGCACGCAATTAGAAAACCTACATTCACATCTATGTTTTTCAAATTCCGGGAAACAATCTTGTAATTGTTCTTTCTCTATGAAATCTAAACTTAAGGATGAAAATCCTGGAGTGTCTAGCAAAAATCCTTCTTCATATTCAATAAGTTCACTGTGCCTTGTAGTGTGCTTACCCTTTTGCGATTTTTTACTTATATCTCCGGTTTTCATAGCTTCTCTTCCAAGTATACTATTGAGTATAGTCGACTTTCCAACTCCAGACGGTCCACAAAAAACAGTAATGTTATCTTTTATTCTAGTCTTAAGTTCAGAAAGTCCATCACCCTCTTTTGCTTTTAAAAATACTATGTCACATCCTACGCTTTTTAATTCTTTTATAAGGTCCTCATCAACTTGTTCAACTAAATCCAACTTGTTTAAACAAAGAACTATCTTTAACTTATAATGTTCACAAAGCACTAGAAATTTATTGAGCAAATCCATATTTAAGTCAGGTTGTTTGAATGCAAAAACTACAAAAGCTTGAGTAACATTCGCAACTACTGGACGTATCATCTCAGTCTCTCTTGTAAAAATCTTTTCAATTACACCTTTGCTCTCATCTGTCTCAAGCATTATTTCCACTTTATCACCAATAACAGGGGAAAGCCCAGTATATCTGAACTTCCCTCTTGCCTTACACTCTATGACCTTGTCTTGAACTTTTACAAAATATAGCCCGCCTACACCTTTTATGATTACTCCTTGCATATATCCCTCACCATTTACCTTCGATTTAATATTTTTGAATATATTTCATATATCTTGTAGTTATTTATTCTTATTGAGGAGTTGCTGGTGTTTCAGTTGTTGCTGGGGGTGTTTCAGTTGTTGCTGGAGGTGTTTCAGGAGTTACTGGAACTTCCGCAGCCTTAGATGTTAAAGTTATAGTATCTCCAACATTAGCCTTGGTCCCTGGCTCCTTATCTTGCGACTCAATGATATCTTCATCCTTACCAGAAACTACTACGTTTATATTCGATTGTGCAGCTGACTCACGTGCTGCTTTAACGGTTTTCCCTTTAAAGTCTGGAACATCAAATTGTTCTTTTTTAGGTTCTTCATACTTATAATAATTAACTCCTACAGAATTTCCTTCTTTAACTTCTGTATTTGCAGCAATACTTTGATTGAATATTTTACCATCGAGTGATTTATCATGTGTTACCACTGGTTTTTGCTCACCTAATTTTAAATTTGCATTTTGCAATACTTGCTCTGCATCATTTAAAGATACGTCGTTTAAATTTGGAACCTTTGTTAATTTAATCTCTACACCCTTACTTATTACTAAATCTACTTTATCACCTTTTTGAACTAAACTATCCGGATCTGGGTTTTGGCTTATTACTAAACCGCTATCAATGGAATCATTGAATTCGTATGTTACATTGCCAAGCACCAATCCAAGTTTTTCAATAATAGCAGTAGCCGAATCTTTACCATCTCTTTTGAAAGAAGTCATTTTGAAACTTGCTGGCCCTTTACTCACCCTAACTCTTACTTCACCCTTAGCTTTTAATTCTGTTCCCTCATCAGGAAAACATATTAGTACCTCGCCTTCGGGTTTTTCGCTATTTTCTTCTCCAGCCACCACAAAATTCAAGCCTTTTTCTACAACTAATTTTTCCGCCTCTGCCTTATCTAAGCCAATAATTTTAGGCACCAATATCTTATCTTCCACACTAACTTGCTTGCCAGTAAGATAGTTCTTTAATATGAATCCTGAGGCGCTCCCTAAAACAATCAATAAAATTATTGCAAGAAAAAACACTATCTTTTTTTTGTTTTTCTTATTAATTTTAGGGCTTGAATTTTTGGCCTCTTTTTCTTCTTGATCTTCATAGTCATCTACTTTTTCTTTTTTTTCTACTTTTTCTTTTTTTTCTTTTTTTTCTACTTTTTCTTCTGCATAGTCATCTACATTTACAGCTGCCATAACCCTAGTGTATTCATTTTCCATGCTATTTGTTGCGATAGTATATGAACTATTCTTTTGTATTCTCTGCAAATCTAAGAACATCTCATTCGCAGTTTGATACCTCTTTATAGGTTCTTTTTCTATAGCTTTTAATATTAATTTGTTCAAATTTTCAGGAACATTACCATTTATTTGCTTAGGCGGCACAACTTGTTCCCGTATATGTTTTAATGCTACCGATACAGGACTTTCTGCATCATAAGGCACTTGCCCTGTAGACATCTCATAAAGTACTATTCCAAAAGAATAAATATCTGTTCTACAATCTACAAAACTTGCTTTAGCTTGTTCTGGTGAAAAATAATGAGCTGATCCCATCACAGTGCTGGTATTAGTTATAGTTACAGAACTGGCAGCTTTTGCTATCCCGAAATCTGTAACTTTAACCGTTCCATCCTCAGTCACTAAAATATTATGAGGTTTTATATCTCTATGTATGATGTTATTCTTATGAGCACATTCAAGTGCTTTTGCAATTTGCATTCCATAGTCTATTATTTGATCATAATTCATACTGCCATTTTCAAGTATAATTTCCTTTAAAGTCTTCCCTTTTATATATTCCATTACAATGTAGTTAATATCTCTCTCTTGTCCAACATCATAAATATTAACTATATTATTTGATGAGAGACTAGCTACTGATGAAGCTTCTTTTTTAAATTTATCCATAAAATCTATATTATTTGAAAATTCTTCTTTTAATATTTTCACAGCAACATAACGATTGAGCAAACGACATTTAGCTTTATAAACTATTGCCATTCCACCCTCTCCAATTTTTTCAAGGAGTTCATATCTACTCCCTAATATGGTTCCTATCATCTCTGCACTCTCCTTCAAATACGATAACTGATATGTTATCGCGTCCACCCTTAGATTTGCTTAAATCAACCAACATTCTACAGCTAGAAATATTGTCATTTTCATTTTTAATAATAATATCATACATTTCAGAATAAGTCACATCGTTAGTAAGGCCATCTGTGCATAAAATACATTTGAATATATTCGTCAAATTAACCTCAAATAAATCAACTTCTACTACCTCATTTGTTCCAAGTGCCCTTGTAATAATATTTTTATTTGGATGAGTTCTAGCTTTTTCTTCAGTTATAGTACCATTATCTAAAAGCTGTTGTACCAAAGAATGATCTCTTGTAATTTTTAATAATTTTTTGTTATTATCAATAATATAACAACTACTGTCACCTACATTTGCAACAACCATTTCATTTTGTTTTTTAAAGCAGATTGTTATAGTTGTCCCCATCCCTTTAAGAGCCTCATCCCCACTCGCCATGTCATAAATTTCCTTATTTGCATATTTTATACCTTCAGAAAGTACTTCTTTTAGATCTAATCCATGATGATGATTCTTTATATATTCTATTATAACCTTAATAGCTAGCTGACTTGCAACCTCTCCTGCATTATGCCCACCCATACCATCTGCTACAGCATAAATGGCAAAATCACTATCTTCAAAATAGCCTACAGAGTCTTCATTTGTTTTTCTAACATTTCCAACATCAGATAAAACCCCAAGCATTTTTACACCCCCTCATTTAAGTTTTCACTTTTAATATAGCTTCTCCGAAGTTGACCACAAGCTGCATTAATATCCAGACCCATTTCGCGCCTTATTGTTGTCTGGATATTATTAGTTTCAAGTACCCTCTTAAACTCAGCAACATCATCATTTGAAGATCTTTTTAATTCATTCTCTTCTATTTCATTAACTGGAATTAAATTAACATGGCATAACATATCCTTTAACAATACACTTAATTTTTCTGCATCTTGCGTACTATCATTAAGACCCTTTACAAGAGCATATTCAAAAGTTATGCGTCTATTAGTTTTATTTATATAGTATTTAGATGCATCAATAATTTCTGCAATAGAATACTTATTTGCAATTGGCATACTCTTCATTCTAATCTCATCCGTAGATGCGTGAAGTGAAATAGCCAGTGTCGTTTGCAAGTTAATGTCAGCAAACTCTTTAATTTTTGGTACAATACCACAGGTAGAAATAGTTATATGTCTTTGACCAATATTTAACCCATTCTCTGAATTCACAATTTCAAGAAATTTTATTACATTATGAAAATTATCAAATGGCTCTCCACTTCCCATTAATACAACATTAGAAATTCGCTCGCAAATTAGATGCTGTGATTTCATTATTTGAGCTAGCATTTCCCCTGGAGTTAGATTTCTAATCATTCCTCCAATGGTAGATGCGCAAAATTTACATCCCATCCTACATCCAACTTGAGTAGATATGCATATAGAATTCCCATGTTTATATTTCATAACAACGCATTCAATTAAATTACCATCATTTAAAGCGAAAAGATATTTTCTTGTATCATTTTGTTTTGAAGTATATTCCTCTACGAGCTCCGGTATTCCTATGTAAAAATTATTTTTTAACTTTTCTTTTATACTGAGCGGAATATTATTCATATTTTCAAATTCCCAAATATTCTTATAAATCCAGTCTAATACTTGCTTAGCTCTAAATTCGCTTTCCCCATTACTTTTCATCCATTGCTTTAACTCGACTAAATTCATATCTAATATATTTATCATTTTATACACCTACTATGATTTTATAATTTTGGCTATGAAAAATCCATCCATGTATTCATTCGGGAATATAGTAACATACCCTTTATCACTATAGTTTATATTATCAAATTCACCGTAAAATACTGGTTCAATCTTAAATTCTGAATGAGACTCTAGGAACCATTCAATATTACTTTCATTTTCTTCCTTATTAAGAGTACATGTTGAATATACAAGTACTCCACCTTTTTTTACGTATTTAGAAGCATTTTCCATTATTTTTCTTTGTGTGTGAATTATATTTTCTATGTCTTTTATATGTTTACTCCACTTTATCTCAGGTTTTTTTCTAATAATTCCAAGACCAGAGCAAGGTACATCAATAAGTACCCTATCTGCTGATTGAAGTAAACTTGGATCATAAATTGTAGCGTCCATAACATCACAAGTTGTATTTACAATTCCTATTCTATTTAAATTTTGTTTTATTAATGATAACTTATTTTCATGTAAATCAAATGCAAAAATATGTCCTGTATTTCTCATAATTTCTGCAATGTGTGTTGTCTTTCCACCTGGTGCACTACAAAGATCTAATACTTCTAGATTTGGCAAAAGGTCCATAGAAAGAGCTGTAAACATTGCGCTTTCATCCTGGACTGTTATACTTCCTTCATTAAATAAAAGGTTATTCTCTATATTTTTCCCTTTAATAATTCGTATTGCCTCAGAGCACGCATAGCCTTTTTCTATATTATACCCATTTTCTATAAGTTTTTCCCATATTTCATCATAAGTTAATTTCAGAGTATTAACTCTAACTGTAACATCAGGTTTTTGATTTAAGCCACTTAGAATTTTCTCAGCGCTTTCAATCCCATATTGCCTTATAAAGAGTTTAACTAAAGCCTTAGTGAAGGAATACTCAAAGCATAATCTTTCAATATTATTTTTTTCATTATAATACACCTCGGTATCGCCCCTTAGATAGTTTCTAAGTACTCCATTAACAAATTGTGCGGCTCCTACATTACTCATCTTTTTTGTTAAGTTTACAGCCTCACTAACCACAGCAAAATTTGGTATTTTATCCAAAAACCTAATTTGGTATATTGATATTCTTAATATGTTTAAAACAAAACTATCTACCTTTTCAAAGCCTTTTTTTATAAAACTGCTCAATATTTTATCTATTGTGTATTTATATTTTAAAGTACCGTAAACTATTTCTGTAACTAACGCTTTATCTTTATCATTTAGATCGGATTTATTAAGTTCCAGGCCTAAAACAATATTTGAATAAGCGTTTTCATTTATTACTTTTTCTATAACTACAATTGCTACTAACCTACTATTGTTCATGTTATTACCTCAATTTTCTATTTGATTTTATCTATCGCGACTTATAATAACAGTTTTCATCCTTCTTATTTCAAAATTGCACCTTCATTTATCTTATTTCCTATTATATAATCCCTTACTTTTAAAGGCTTCTTACCCGGAAATTGTATTTCTTCAATAAGTAAAACACCACTGCCAGTTGCTACCTTTAATCCTTCTTTTGAAACCTCTATAATACTTCCAACCATTTTATTTGATTGTTCATTTATTACTTTTGACTTATATATTTTCATTACTATATTCTCATAATGAGTATATGCAATTGGCCATGGATTTAATCCTCTTATAAAATTATGAATATTAACATTACTACATTCCCAATTTATCATGGCCATTTCTTTGCCTAACTTAGAAGCATATGAACTAAATTCATTTTCCTGCTTAACTGGCTCTATCTCGTTACTTACTATGCCATTTATTGTTTTAACTAAAAGTTGTGCTCCGCTATTCATAAGAATATCGTGCAATTCCCCCGCAGACATAGTACCCGGCAGTTCCATTTCCTCTGTTAAAAGTATATCACCTGTATCAAGGCCAACATCCATAAGCATTGTTGTATTCCCGCTTTTGCTCTCACCATTAATAACACACCAATTTATAGGAGCCGCGCCTCTATATTTGGGTAATAAAGATGCATGTAGATTTATACATCCATATTTAGGAATACTAAGCACTTCCTTTGGAAGGATTTGTCCAAACGCTACTACTACAATAAAATCCGGTTTTAAATTTTTAATTATTTCTATCATTTCTTCATTATTTCTAAGTTTTAAAGGCTGATATACCGGTATATTATAAGTCACAGCTAACTGTTTAACAGCGGACATCGCTAAATTTTTACCTCTTCCTTTTGGTCTATCAGGCTGAGTAAAAACAGCAGAAACCTCAAATTCATTTATAAGTTGTGAAAGGGATGGAACTGAAAATTCTGGCGTACCCATAAAAATTATCTTCATATTATTTTTCCTCACCCTCTATTGCTTTGTCTATAAATAATATCCCATCTAAATGATCAATTTCATGGCAGAGTGCTCTTGCAAGAAGACCTTCTCCATCAATTATTATCTCTTCTCCATTTTCGCTTAATGCCTTCACCTTTACTGTTTCTGGCCTATCTACATTTTTTTGTACTCCTGGTATGCTTAAACAACCTTCATCAGATACCTGTGAACCTTGCATTTCTACAATCTCCGGGTTAATAATTGCCATAGGTCCATTCCCAACATCAATAACTACTATCCTCTTTAAAATGCCAACCTGCGGTGCAGCAAGACCTACTCCCTTAGACTTATACATAGTTTCTTTCATATCTTTAACTAATAATAGAATCCTAGGGTTAATTTCATCTACCACTCTACTTTTTTTCCTTAATATGTCGTCGCCATATGTTCTAATCGTTCTTATAGCCATACGAAACCCTCCTTGTCATTAATTATCACCTTTGGTGCTATTAGATCATGTTACTTGGATTAATATCTATACTAACTCGTATACTAGTATAAACATTCTTAACCGACTCATAAACTGATTTTTTTATTTCCTCTGCAATTGTTTGTTCAATATTTCCTTTAATTATAATTTGCCATCTATAGAAATTTTTAATTTTTGAAACTCCACAAGGGCATGGACCTAGTAATGTAATTTTATCATTATGTTTAATCTTATATTTTAAATTTTCACCAACATTTTGTGTATTTTTTATTAACAAATTTTCATCCTCAGAACTCATAGTTATGACTAGGATATTTGTAAAAGGTGGATAGTCCATAACCTCTCTCATCATGATTTCATTTTTATAAAAACTATCATAGTCATTATCCGCTGCATACTGTATTGTTAAATTATCAGCATTATATGTTTGGATAACCACCTTGCCTTCTTTACTGCCTCTCCCTGCCCTTCCTGAGACTTGGGTAAGTAGTTGAAACGTCCGCTCAAAAGCCCTAAAATCAGGTAAATTCAGTGATAAATCCGCAGCTATTACTCCTACTAAAGTAACATTTTTAAAATCTAATCCTTTAGCAACCATCTGAGTTCCAATTAAAATATCTGCCTGATTGTTTTTAAAGGTATTATATATATATTCATAAGAATTTTTTTTCCGGGTTGTGTCAAAATCCATTCTTAGGGTTCTTGCACTCGGAAAAATTCTATTAATTTCTTGCTCAATTTTTTCTGTTCCAACTCCAAAATACTTAACATAACTACTTCCACAATTAGGACACGTTTTACTGATTTTTTCTTTTTCTCCACAATAATGGCAAGTTAGGTATTCACTTGAATTATGGTAGGTTAATGATATATCACATTTTTTGCATTTGAAAACATAACCACATTTCCTACAGGATACGAAGGTTGAAAACCCTCTTCTATTTAAAAACAAAATCACCTGCTCGTTTCTGCTTAGAGATTCAATAATACCCTCATGAAGTGACTTACTAAATATTGAACGATTGTTATTCATTAACTCTTCGCGCATGTCAACGATTTCTACTTTTGGCATGGCAGCACCATCTGCCCTCTCATTAATAGTAATTAATTCTAATTCCTTTATGGTAGACCTATAATAACTTTCAATAGATGGAGTAGCTGACCCCAATATTAATTTGCAATTCTCTAGTTCACATTTCATATAAGCTATTTCACGAGCATCAAATTTTGGATTACTGTCAGATTTATAACTCGCTTCATGTTCCTCATCTATAACAATTAATCCTAAGTTTTCAAAAGGTAAAAATATAGCTGACCTTGCCCCAATAGCAATTTTAACATTTCCGAGCTTTACTCTCATCCATTCGTCATATCTCTCACCATCTGATAACCTACTATGAAAAACTGCTATATCACGTCCAAATCTCCCTTTGAACCTTTCAACCATTTGAGGGGTTAACGATATTTCTGGTATAAGTATTATAGACTGCTTATTCTCTTTTAACATATAACTAACCAAATTCATATATATCTCGGTCTTTCCACTACC